>CAIRTT010000129.1 GCA_903881535.1 uncultured Armatimonadota bacterium | reverse complement strand
TTTGGTATCTGACCCGTATTCAGTTCAGCAGCTGGGCATCTCCAAAGCTTGTCCTTATCGGATGTCGCGATGCATTAGTGATGGCGTTCTCGACAGCATCTTCCACGGCGACGATGCCAGTGACCTACCAATGCCTTCGCGACAAGGTTGGTCTTCGGGAACGGTCTGCATCTCTTGGTGCGTTGGTTGGATCGAACTTTAACAACGATGGAACCGCACTCTACGAGGCTGTTGCAGCGCTGTTCGTTGCGCAGCTGCTGGGGATTAAGCTGACATTGATGGCGCAGGTCGTGGTTGTCCTGACCAGCATTGTTGCATCTGTTGGGGCTGCGGGTATCCCGGAAGCTGGTCTTGTCACGATGGCATTGGTTTTCAACGCCGTTGGCCTTGACACAGGCTTTATTGCATTGATTTTCTCAGTTGACTGGTTCCTGGATCGCTGCCGCACAGCCATTAATGTGATGGGTGACATCAACATCGCCTGTATCCTCGATGGCCGCAAGCGCGAGAACAAGTCTGAGGAGCAGCCAGTCTGATGCCAGCCGTCGACAAGGTAAGTGTGTTGATACAGCGTGGCGGTCGCTTGCTACTCCTTGGGGATGATGGAAAGCGTCTTGAGCGCCTGGTTGTCTCAACAGCGATCCCGCCGCTTCCAGGGCTTTGGTCTGCTACGGAGAATGGCGACCGGATTTTTCTTGTCGATGGCGGTGTCGACAGTGCCGTTTATGTGACATCGGGTATTCGCGTTTGCGTGGTGGACGTGTCATCCGGGCGACAGCGCTTGTTGTTCAAAGATGGAATATTGCGAGATCACCTTGGGCGACCTGTAAATGATATTGAAGGCGCAACTGGAAACGGACTGGCCGATTGGCAGCTGCTCAGCGTCCGACTGTTGACGGGGGAACGAGTGCTTCACATCACACTAAGCCATCCTCTCCATGGAACTGCCATTTGTGCTCTCGATTCTCGTACAGGCGCTGCGGTCGTAATGCAGATTGGAATCTGGAAACGGATGGGCACCGCGGCCTACATCGACGAACGGGCTGGCGTCATGGCGTCCGTGGACAGGGATGCCATTGATGTCCCTCTTGTTGTCACGACGAAGGACCCGGATACAAGGTTGGTTATTGGTGTTCCCGTAGGCGCCGTCGGGAAATTTAGCGAGGTTGCGGTGAGCTCGGATGGCAAGATTGTTGCTGTTGTGCTCGCCGGAGGCGCCATCTATGTGATTGATATGGTGCGCCGGACAAGCCGCAAGGTTGGTAGCGGAACCTATGTAAGCCCACATTGGAACGGTGCTAAGTCAGTGATGGCCATTAAACAGGGGATGACTGGTCAGAAGACATTCTTGGTTGAGATTAACGTTGAGACATTGCGTGAGCGGACAATCGTTCGAGATGTTGATGCGTTCACTGTGATTTCCCGTCGACGATCAAACTGGAAAATCAAAACGACTCCGTGATAATATTTGTACATCGCAGCCATACCCAAGCGGTAAGGGATCAGATTGCAAATCTGCCATGCACCAGTTCGAATCTGGTTGGCTGCTTATTCAAAACAGGCGACAATTAACTTTGTCGCCTGTTTTTTTAAGTCCGATGTACGTGTCTATTACTAATCAAATTATCGCTTGAGTAGGAACATCGGTTGGGTTTGGTGAACCCTGCGAGTATGTCTAACCATGTTGATCAGGAGTTGAATCCTGAACGTGATCGTGCGTTGCTGGGCCGTGTGATGCGCCGGCAGGTTCGCTTGTCTCTCGGTGTAGCCTCTGTTTTTCTGGGAATCGTCTTATTGCTGCCTGTTTTCAATCTTTACTTTCCAGAGGTGGCATCCCAGAAGATTGGTGGATTTACGCTCACATGGCTCATTTTAGGTGTGCTCTTTTATCCAATTACTTGGGGACTGAGCGCCATTTTTATCCGGAAATCAAATGCGCTTGAAGATGCCATCGAGCGCGATGAGAAGAGTGGGGTGGCACGTTGATTCCTTTGTTCTTTGTCATCCTTGTAACCGTCGCGACAGTGCTTCTCGGAATCTACGCAACAAAACGCGCCCAGTCTGCATCTGACTTTTTCGTCGCGGGTCGTCAAGTCAGCGTTTTTATGAACGCATCGGCTATCTCTGGTGAGTACCTCTCAGCGGCATCCTTTATGGGTGTTGCGGGTCTGGTGATGCGCTTTGGGTATGACGCGATGTGGTACCCCGTCGGATACGCAGCGGGCTACCTGTTCTTACTGCTGTTTATTGCTGGACCGCTTCGGCGCTTTGGAGCATATACGATTCCAGATTTTGCCGAAGGTCGCTTTGATTCGCCGCTGTTCCGCAAGATTGCTGTTTCGTTCGTGATGTTTATTGGCTTCTTTTACACGATGCCTCAAATGAAGGCAGCGGGTGTGACGATGGGTTCCATCATGCAATGGCCTTACTGGGTCGGCATCGTAGTGGTTGGGGCCGTTATCACGTTTAACGTTGCGCTGGGTGGGATGAAGGGGATTACGTTTGTACAGGCATTTCAGTATTGGGTAAAAGCCTTTGCGATAGCGGTACCAGTATTTGTCATCATGTCGATCTATGGATCGTATACATCAACGCTTTCAAAGACAGCCGCGAACGCATCCGGATTTCCCGTGCTGGCGACCGATGGAACGTACAAAGTCAATGGCAAGGCAAAAGCGCCAACCAATGTTGTTGCATTTCAGGCGGTTGAGGCGGATGTAACATTTAAGTCATCCACGGTGATCGGTAAGGTTTCTCCAAGTCGAAAGCCTGAACCTGGCGAGGATGCATTGCTTCTTGATGCCATCATCAAGGCAGGTGCGATTACATCTGGTACGACAATCCATTTGGTGCCTGTTGTTGTGACGAAGGGCGGGGTTGTTGTTGAAAAGGACGGCAAGGCTGTCTTGACGGGAATCAAGCTCGAATTTGATGAACCTGCCGAGCTGGCGCTTACAAAGGGTTTGCCAGTTCCCAATGCGCAGAAGAACAGCAAATGGCTTGCTCCATTTGGCACGCTTACGAGCAAGCACGGCTATCCATTGCTCTATACCTACAGTCTTATTATCGCGTTGATCTGTGGTACTGCCGGATTGCCTCACATCCTCGTTCGGTTCTATACCAATCCGGATGGCCGTTCTGCAAAGAAGACGACATTCTGGGTGATGGTTCTAATCGGTGTGTTTTACTTCTTTACGCCGATCTGGGGTGCCGTTGGACGTGAGTTCATTCCGGGGCTTTACGTACCAAACAAGACCGATTATGTTGTGATTAACCTTCCAGGGCAGGTTCCAGGAATCTGGGGAGATGTTCTCAAGGGCGTAACCAGTGCCGGTGCGTTTGCGGCGTTTATGTCTACATTTAGTGGACTTCTTGTCTCGATGAGCGGTGCCTGGGCACACGACATTTATGGACGTATTCTTAAACCTGAGTCAAGTCCGACCCAGCGAATTTCTGCATTCAAAATAGCTGCCATTGTAATCGGTCTCATTTCGATGGTTCTTGGGTTGTTTATTGAAACCTTTGACATCGCGATGCTTGTTGGTTGGGCTTTTGCGATCGCCGCAGCCAGCTACTTCCCATTGCTACTTCTTGGTGCATGGTGGCGAGGATTGACGGCTACAGGTGCGGCAAGTGGGATGTTAGTAGGTGGTCTGTCAAGCTTGACTGCGATCATCCTCTTCATGTTGAGTGACCGTAAGGTTGTAACGATTGCAGATCCGTTGGTGAAGTCGCTGTGTGAGCAACCGGCAATCTGGACCGTGCCACTGTCACTCCTGGTGATGTATGTGGTGTCGTTAGTCACCCGCGGGAGTATTCCAAAGGATGTCGATGAAAAGATGCTTCGGCTACATGCTCCGGAGGGGTTGGGATACAGCAAGGATTACATCACCTCAGACCACTGATCATCTTGCAGAGACCGCTTTGCATGGTAGAATCCGAAGGTTCAGTGTGTCCCACTGAGACTAAATTGCGTGTCGGCATTGTCGGTGCGTAATGGAAAAAGTAGTTTAACTACGCCAAAGCCTGTGCCAAGGTACAGGAACTGGAGGAAAATATGGCTAGAGAAGCTTGGAAAACCCGGGAAGCCCGTCGTATCGCTACGGTGGCCCGCTTCGCTGAGCGTCGTGCAGAGCTTAAGGCTCGCGCAGACAAAGGCGATTTTGATGCAACCATGGAGCTTGCATTGCTCCCACGTGATTCGTCCCGTACCCGTGTAAAGAACCGCTGTTCGATCACTGGCCGCGCCAGTGGTTTCATGCGTAAGTTTGGTGTGTCACGTCAGACATTCCGTGAATTGGCTCACCGTGGACTTATTCCTGGTGTAACGAAGTCGTCTTGGTAGTTTTGGAGGTCTGTAATGGTAGTTTCTGATCCTATCGGTGACCTCCTGACTCGCATTCGTAATGCGCAGGCGGCAAATCATGACTCATTGGAAGTTCCATCGTCTAAGATGAAGATGGAAGTTCTCCGTATCTTGCTCGATGAGGGCTATATCAAGTCCTACGAGCTCGTAGAGGCTGCGCCTCAAAACAACATAAAGGTTGCGTTGAAGTACGCTCAGGGTGTTGGCCATCGTCGCACTCCAGTCATCGACACAATCAAGCGTATCTCCAAGCCTGGTCTGCGGATTTATGTCACATCGGATGAAATCCCTATGGTCAAGCGTGGTCTTGGTATCTCCATCGTGTCCACAAGTCGTGGCTTGATGACCGGTCGTGCTGCAAAGCGCCTCGGCATCGGTGGTGAGGTCGTCGCGACCATCTTCTAAGTTGTTAACTGCATCCTATGCAGTTGGTGATCGAGACCTACCAATCGAATTGGTGGGGGAGTAACCTGATATGTCCCGTATTGGAAAGCAGCCTATTACGCTGCCTGCAGGTGTTAGCATCGTGACGGATGCGGATGGCCAGACAACGGTCACCGGTCCTAAGGGTGTTCTTGTTCGGACGTTGAATCCGGATATGTTGGTTCAAATCGATGGGTCGACTGCTGTCGTATCCCGTCCAACGGATTCTGAGCGCCATCGTGCGATGCATGGTTTGACCCGTACGCTTCTGGCGAACATGGTCATCGGTGTGTCCGTTGGTTATGCAAAGGTTCTTAACGTGACCGGTGTTGGTTACCGTGCAGTCATCGAAGGCCAAAACCTTGTGTTGAGTGTTGGTTATTCACACCAAGTGACTGTTACGCCTCGTGCTGGTGTCAGCTTCAAGGTGGAGCAGGACAACCAACGTATGCCAATCATCACGGTGATAGGCATCGACAAGGAAGTTGTTGGCCAGACGGCAGCGGAGGTCCGCAAGGTCCGTCCGCCAGAGCCATACAAGGGCAAGGGCATCCGCTACAGCACTGAGATTGTCCGGCGTAAGGCTGGTAAGTCTGGCAAGGCTGGTAAGGGCGGCGGTAAGGGCGGCAAGAAGAAGTAAGCCGCACCCGGTAGGGGTCCCGGTAGTTCCGAGGCTCTGTGAAAAGGATTTTATTTTATGCAAGTAAACAAGAACGCAAGCCGTTCGCGACGTCACAGTCGCATTCGTAAGCGTGTATTTGGTACTCAAGAGCGGCCACGTTTGAACGTATACCGTTCAACAGCTCATATCTATGCGCAGGTGATTGATGACACGACAGGGCGAACCCTTGCTTGTGCGACATCCCTTGATGCAGGTGTCCGGGCCGAAACAAGTGGTGGCAACATCACAGGTGCAGTTGCTGTTGGCAAGCTTGTTGCCGAGCGTGCGCTCACCGCAGGTATTAGCAAGGTCGTATTCGACCGTGGCGGATATCTCTATCACGGTCGGATCAAGGCGCTTGCAGATGCGGCGCGTGAGGGAGGCTTAGATTTCTAATGGCACGCATTAATGTCGACGCGCTCGACCTCGAAGAGCGAATTGTACGTACCAACAAGGTTCAGAAGACCCACAAGGGTGGACGAACCATGTCTTGGTCGATTCTCATTGTTGTAGGTGATGGCCAAGGTCATGTCGGTGTAGGTATTGGCAAAGCCCGTGCTATCCCGGATGCAATCCGTAAGGGTACCGAAGCTGCGAAGAAAGCTGTTTTCCGTGTACCTATGGTAGATGGCTCGATTC
Source organism: uncultured Armatimonadota bacterium (assembly GCA_903881535.1). Lineage (GTDB taxonomy): Bacteria > Armatimonadota > Armatimonadia > Armatimonadales > Armatimonadaceae > CAIRTT01. Next base: position 1,553 of record CAIRTT010000129.1, on the reverse strand, counting down.
CTCATGAAGTTCTGGCGCACCACGGTGCATCGGAAGTTCTGTTGAAGCCGGCAGCCGATGGTACTGGAGTTGTGGCTGGTGGAGCAGTACGTGTATTGCTTGAACTTGCTGGGGTCCGTAATGTTCTGGCGAAGTCCATCGGTGCAAACAACCCGGTGAACAACGCATGGGCCTGTGTTGATGCTTTGAAGCAGCTGCGTTCTCTTGAGTTGGTCGCTTCCCTTCGTGGGAAGTCGGTCTCTGAGATCAGGCGCGGTGCCGTGAATACGGAGGTAAGTGATGTCCAAGCTTGAGATCACATTGAAGAAGAGCCCAATCGGGTTTGAAGGTTCGCAGGGTGCGACCGCACGTGCACTTGGTCTGACCAAGGTTGGGCGTACGGTCATTCAGCCTGATAACAACTCCATCCGTGGAATGATCTTCAAGATTCGCCACATGCTACAGGTTGTGGAGGTTGCTGAATGAATCTAACCGATCTCCGTCCAGCTGACGGATCAACTCATCGTCGTAAGCGCATCGGTCGTGGTCCAGGTTCTGGCCATGGTAAGACCAGTACGCGTGGTCACAAGGGTGACAAGGCGAGAGGCTCTGTGCGTCCTGGATTCGAGGGTGGACAGACTCCATTGCATCGACGTCTGCCTAAGCAGCGTGGTATCGGTGTAGGTCTGACTGCTCGTGGGTTCAACACTGGCCGCTACAAGACGCATTACTCTGCAGTTAATCTGGATATGATTGCGCTCCGCTTTGAAGCGGGGAGTGAAGTGTCTCCAGAGGCGCTTCAGGCCGTCGGATTGATTAGCTCCCTTGCGCTTCCGGTAAAGATTTTGTCACGCGGTGGTGTTGACAAGGCACTAACGGTTCGTGCTCATAAATTCAGCGCAGGCGCACAGGTTGCGATCACTGCTGCTGGAGGAACAGTCGAAGTCATCTAAGATTTCGACAACACCGGAATACGTGGCGTATCGATTGCAGGGTCTGTAATTGGTACGCCATACCGGCTATTTTTGGTCCAACTCTGAGGATAACGATGCTACAGAAGTTGCAGGCTGCGGTGCAGGTTCCGGATATCCGGCAGCGCCTTCAGTATGTTCTGATAATATTTGCTGTTTACATTCTGGCATTGCATGTGCCTGCGGCTGGGATTAACCATGATGCAATGGATCGGCTGTTACAGTCTGGTCTACTAAACGCATTGGATGTGTTTTCCGGCGGTGCCCTGAAGAAGTTCTCGATTATTGGACTTTCGATTACTCCGTATATCAACGCATCTATTTTTATGCAGTTGATGACGGTGGCGATACCACAGCTCAAGGCCCTTCAAAAGGAAGGGGAGAGTGGGCGTAAGGTCATCAGCCGCTACACCCGATATGCATCCGTTGCACTTGCAGTGGTTCAGGGTGTCGGTCTTTGTAATGTTCTTGTCTCAAACGGAGCGTTGCAACCTGGGATCATTTCCATTGCCACAACGGTAACTGCTTTGACTGCTGGAACGATGTTTTTGCTCTGGCTGGGTGAGCAGATCACAGAGCGCGGTATTGGAAACGGCATCAGCC
>CAIRTT010000128.1 GCA_903881535.1 uncultured Armatimonadota bacterium | reverse complement strand
TCCCATGTCTCCACGCGTCCGCCGGTTTCCAATCGATGCCCTGCGCATGCAGATATGCATCGCACTCGCGCTCGAGGCGCTCTAGAAATGCACTGGGAAACAAAATCGCCATCCACCAGCGGGCAGCACCAGCTGCCCCTATGCGCAGTGCTCCAGCGACATTTCCATTGCACAGTAATTCCCAACCTGACTCGATACCACGGATACCTCGGACAGGGCCTTCGGCAAACAGCAGAGCCTGCCGCACACGGCGCCGGTGCGCTTCACTCCCCGGCCAAGCCAGCAGCTGCAATGTCGTCTTCTGCTCCTGACGCGCAAGCTTTGGAGCATCCGATGTACTCTGCACCCCATCTTGACGGTACAAGTACAGAGGCTTGTTGATGAACATCAGCTGACCCCGTAATGCCATGTCAGTGAACAACAAAACGCCTTCGCCATGCTGTCCAAGGTGTAAATCCCACTGAAGCGAATCATCGTAGATCGCCCGGCGCATCATGCAAACAGGCTCAGTTAGCGGCGCCCACGTGACGACACTCTCAAGCTCCGTGGTTGCTTTGGTGTCAGGTTGGAGCCCCACAGCTGGACCTAGTGGCACCTTCCGACGGTCATACGGAAAATGAATCGGCTTATCATCCGGACCAACCGCCTGATACTTGCAATACGCCAGCACTGCCTTTGGGTTGGCATCAAGGGTTGCGACCAGCTCCGCAAGCATCATCGGTTCCAGCATGTCATCCGAGTCCGGAAACTGAACATACTCGGTCCCAGGCGTTGCAAAGGAATAACCGTTGTTGCGTGCCGCGCACACGCCGGCATTTGCTTGCGAATACCACCGTATACGGCGATCGCCGCCCGCTGCCCGCTCAACTTCAAGGAGAGAGCCATCGGATGAGCCATCATCGATGATAATCAGCTCCCAATCCGTAAACGTTTGCGCCCGCACGGATGCAATCATCCGGCCAACGAAACCAGCCTTGTTCCAGACTGGCGTCACCAATGTCAGCTTCGGAGGCGTTACGTTCGTTTGCAAATCTCAGCTCCACACACACTCGGCAACGGAATCCACAGACACAACCATCCCGGTGATCTTCAAATCTTCGCCTGCGCAATGTTGCTCGTTTGAATCACCCTCGATGCCAGTTTTGGGATGACTGGACAGACATTGGGATGCTCCAAAGCGTGCAAACAACAGCGCACGTTGGTCGCATCATACCGGGTTGCAATAAAGACAACTCTTACAAGGTTTCCCGATGAAGTCCATTCTTGAATTCAAACAGTTCAGCATGCATATTTGCAATAATGATAATAAGCATCTAGTATGGCTATACACCGTATGAATACTGTAGAAGCCATCCTGCATCCGATTCGTGGAAAGATTGTCGCGCTGCTTGAATCAAGGCCGATGACTCCCGCGATGCTCCATGAATTCATCTCACAAAACCCAGGCAAACAGGCATCCATCACTAGCATTTACAGACACATCAAAGTGCTTCAGGATGTCGGATTCATCGAAGCGGTCAAGCGTGAATCCACCGATGGCGCGCCGGCAACTTACTATTCGATTGTCGATGCGAAACGCAATGTTGACCGGGATGCGGTTACCCACGCAACCCTAATGCCCCTCATATCAATGTTGTCCTCAGTCGTGACCGGGCACTTTTCCCGTCATGCCGAGCGTGAGGAAACACCCCTCCCCGTCGACCGAATGGCGCTCTTTGGCGCAACCATCAACCTTACAGATGACCGCTACAAAGCATTCAAGGATGCTGTCTATGCAGTCATGTCACAAACAGGGCCTGCCGAAGATCCCACCGCTACGCCTCAATACATCGCCCTCTTCACCTGCCCGGACTTGATCGCCGAGGCAAATGCATCCGTAAGCGAAAGCACAAACCATGATTGAAATCTCCAACATCTCGAAAACCTACCCAAATGGCGTCCATGCACTCGACAATGTCAGCCTTTCCATCCCGGTCGGACTCTACGGACTCCTTGGGCCAAATGGCGCCGGAAAATCATCGTTAATGCGCACAATCGCCACCCTGCAGGAGCCGGACAGCGGCAGCGTGTTGCTAAACGGAGTGGATGTCATCCGCCAGAAAGACGCGATGCGCGCAACGCTTGGCTACCTCCCACAAGAGTTTGGCTTCTACCCAACCCTCAGCGGTGAGGCAACGCTTGACCACTTCGCCGAGCTCAAAGGCATCAAGAATTCCAAAGAACGTAAACAGCTCACGGAGACGCTGCTGCGGCAGGTAAACCTATGGGATGCGCGTAAAAAGGCCGTTGGTGGCTACTCTGGTGGGATGAAACAACGCCTCGGGATTGCGATTGCTCTTGTCGGAAACCCGGGCGTCATCATCGTGGATGAACCCACAGCCGGACTTGACCCTACGGAGCGCAACCGCTTCCTCAACCTCCTCGCCGAAGCAGGCGAGCGCGCGGCAGTCATCCTCTCCACGCACATCGTTGAAGATGTCCAAGAGCTCTGCGAGCGCGTGGCCATTATCGCCAAAGGACGGGTCGTCGCACATGGAACACCGGAAACTGTCATCGCCGATGTCAGCGGCAAGCTATTCCGCCGCACCGTTGGAAAGCATGAGCTTGGTGAAATCGAGAGAACCCTGCAGGTTGTCTCGAAGCGGCTCGTTGCAGGGAAGCCGGTTGTGACCGTTACCGCGGATGAATGTCCTGCAGGATTTGATGCCGTCAAACCCGGCCTTGAGGATGCATACTTCCTGTTCACAGCGGATGGCGCCAAATGAAAGCCATCATTTTATTCGAACTACGGTTCCGTCTGAGACAGATCAGCACGTGGATGTTCGTGATGATTCTGGCCGTGCTCAGCTTTTGTGTGGTCGCGACGGACTTTGTGCAGGTTGGCGGCGGCGATGGCCCTATCAAGGCAACCAGTCCTGGCATGGCGGCGATGATTCTGTCCATCATTGCAGCGCTTGGCTCCATCATTTCAGCCGCGCTTGTCGGAACGGCGATTCAACGTGACTTTGAAACCGGGACGCATGACATT
>CAIRTT010000127.1 GCA_903881535.1 uncultured Armatimonadota bacterium | reverse complement strand
GACATCAGGCGATGATATCCATGATTGGCACACCGTGGTCCAGCGCCAAGCGTTTACGCCCGGGGATCTCAAGCTGATGTGAATCTAGCCCCAGCTGGTGCATCACGGTCGCATGGATATCCGTGATGTAGTGCGGGTTCTCGATTGCGTGGAAGCCCAGCGCATCCGTGGCGCCGTGCTGTACACCGCCCTTAATTCCGCCACCGGCAAGCCACGCACTAAAGCCTTCTGGGTGATGGTCACGTCCGCTGTCCTGCGCCCCGGGTGAGCGGCCAAACTCGGTTCCAAATACGACCAAGGTGTCATCCAGCATCCCGCGGCGCTTCAGGTCTTTGAGCAGCCCTGCAATCGGTTTGTCGACCTGTGCAGCGAGGTCGGTGTGGTTTTGCTTGATGGCACTGTGTGCATCCCATGCGCCACCGCCGCCACCGCCATGGAAAATCTGGATAAAGCGCACGCCGCGCTCCGCCATCCGACGTGCAGCCAGGCACATCTGCCCAAACTCGCGGGTGTGGTTTTGGTCCATCCCGTAGAGTGCCTGTGTTTCTGCAGACTCTTTCTCAAAACCGAGTGTTTCGGGAATCGATGTCTGCATCTGGAATGCCAGTTCATACGCCTTGATGCGTGCCCGGAGATCTTTGTCGCCGGGGTAGTCAATCCCGCTGATGCGGTTGAGGCGACCAAGGAGGCTAAAGTTTTCCTTTTGCTCATCGGCGGTCATCGAGTCCGCGGGAGCGAGATACGGCAATGGCTTTTTCGGGTCGGTCGAGAGGCGGACACCTGCGTATTCAGGCCCAAGGTAGCTCGCGCCATGGGTCCACGCACCGCCGCAGCAGTCGCCTGTGGGTGTTCCCAAAACGACAAATTCCGGGAGGTTTTCATTCAGCGTTCCAAGGCCGTAGGAGGCCCAGCAGAATGGTCTAGGTGAAATCAGCATAGTTCAGGAGTGCAATGGTTCATAATATTTGCAGGAGTTACGTGGCAGTGGAAATGATTTTGTGGCTGTAACGTGCCACACCAATTATCTCCACGTATTGGGGTGTCGTATTGTCCATTCATTCGAACCGAAACCCACTGAAGGCAGCCCATTGAGTGTTACCCGGATGAGGTTCCCACAGGTTGATTAGGTGGAGGTTGTGAACACCGGAAACCTTCTGTTTCAATTGCAGCACCGTGTTTATGGGTGTGTCGGCGGACGGGACAACGAGTACGCCGAGCAGCGGGCCATCGGGGGCATCCAATCGCACCTCCACCTTCTTTCCACCGGGAAAGCCAGACCAGGTATGGCATTGCGCTTTGAGCAGTGTGACTCCCGTGCCAAAGTCCAGGCGTTGATAGCCGACGCTTACGGGACCATTCTCCGTACGAGTCAGCCGCAGGGTTCCGCCTTCCTGGTCAACGATACCTTTGCTGAATGAAAAGTTGATGGGATCAACCGGTTTTGTCGCAAGGCGGGGCGGATCCAACTGAACATTTCCCCCTTTACCCACCGGATAGAGGCACGCCATCGGAATCCTCTCACGATCGATTGAAAACGACTCCCAGTTTAGACTGCACTCCGGGTTCTCGGCGGTGGTGCTCAGGTCGAGACGAATGGAATAGCGTTTGCCCGCCTGCAGCCGGATTGGTTCTGTCACCCATGAACTGCGGATCTGATTGTACCAACTGTCTATGACTTGCTGTCCGTTCAGCCACAGTCGAACTCGCCCCGGTGCGTAGACACTGAAGGAGAAATCCTCGGTCAAAGGCGCTTCGACTTCGCCGACCCAACGGGCGGAAAAGTTCGTTTTCTGACCAAGCCCGTCTGGGCCATCGGTCCACACACCCGCCTGCATTTGATACCAGTCACGTCGAATGAACCAGACCTGCCGCTCGATGCGCTCCAGTGCGGGCGTCCCTTTCAGGTCGGGATTGCTGAAGTAAATGCCCTTCAACCCGGTGCCCACACGTTTGGCGGCGACGGCAGGCGACGTCAGATGGATTTTGATTTTCTGTCGCTCCCATCCACTCCACCCAGTGATGCGGTAAACCGGAATGCATTGCCAGCCATTGGCGAACCAATAGACCTCACCCTTATATTCGACGATTTTGCCGGGGATCTCGTGGTCGAAATTGAGGATCGAATCATCCTTGCCCGGCGCACTTCTGAACCAGTGGTAAAACACCTCGGACAAACCGTCAGCCGCGCGGTGGTCCAGAAAATCACCGGCGTAGAGGCCGTCTTCTGTCCAGGCAGTGGCCGGCCGAACGGAGCGGTCACACACGACGACGGTATTACGAATATAACCTACCAAGCCGGTAGCTTCATGGAACTCGCCCGGCGGACTGGGATTCACCGTGTCCATCGTATTTCTAACAGAGTGACGCCCCGTGATCCAGGACGGCTTGCCATCAGGTCCCAACCTAACCAAGCGCACTTTGCCGATCCGGTTTGTCGGAAAGTAAGGGCCATGCTCATCGCGGGAGGAGGTCAAGGTGGCATAGATATCGCCCCCGTGTTCCAGAAATCCCGTGACCTGATAGCCCGTTCGCCTTGGAGTAGGGATACTGCCGACGTTCTCCCATGTCGTCGGGTATTCAGGTACGGAGCCAATCCATTGTTTTGGAGCCAGGCGTTTGATATCGACTCGCGAACCTGCGTCGGACTCGCTCTCGCCATAGCCAAACATGCTAAACCCCTGACCACTGGAGGCCTGTACCTTGGGGCCGGTCGGCATCCGATTCTTGAAGAAGGCGATTTCTTTGCCCTGTACGGCTCCGTCTTGGTTGCTGTCGTGCCAGAGAAACCCTGCTGCTTTGTCCGCTGCAGCAGCGGGACCCGCAAGTTCAATGGCGCGCTGAAGTGCGCTGCCTCCATGGGCGCCGACGACGACAGGAATCAGCCGGCCCTTCTCATGGATGGCAACCGTGGGAGGCGAGGACTGGAACACCAAGTATTGTCTTCCGTCGTGATAACGCACCGCCGCCGGTGATTTGTATCCACCGATTTCCTCGGCCACCAATCCGTCCGCCATGCCTGTGAGTTTATAGGTTTCAAGAACCTTCCACGTGCCAGCCGCGTAGTCAATCGACGCCAGAACTACGTTCCCATCCTGCGAGTTATACCAGACGCGCGTCGGATCCTGGGGATCGATTGCCGGTACGGTGAAGAAGCCGGTCGGTCCAAACCATTCGTGAATTATGCTGCCTTGACCATCCAGGTGGGCTACCCGGCGTGGTGCGCCGAAAGGCTCAGCGACATAAAAACCACCCATGCCATCGGCTACAATGGAAGTGACGCCCCGGAAGTCCGTGGCGACGTAGATTCCGTCCTTGCGTCCGCCTTCGCGACCATACGCGCGGATCAGTGTTCCGTCGGACGAGAACCGTTTGATGCGATCCGAGGGGGAGCCTTCCACCACGAGCAGATCATTCGTCTTTGGGTCAACGGTTAGCCGGCGGGGATTGGTCAGTCCGGTCACAACCGTGCGGCGCGTGCCATCGGCTTTCACTTCAAGCACGTGTCCTTCGGAAATGACTAACACGCGGCTGTCGGGTGCGACCACCACACCACGTGGGGCAGGCATGGTTACCTCAGCGGTGGTTTTTCCCTTATTATCAATCCAACGAATCACATTCTGTAGGTGGTGGCTTACCACGATCACATCACCCCAGCCTGCCAAGTCAATGGTATTTTCGGTGTACACGTAGCCGCCAGTGCCGAACAGCTGGGTCTCATCGCGTGGGACATCCTTATGCTTCAAATCCCACGTTTCAATGAGTTTCCCCGAAGTGGGATCGGCGATCATGGCCCTGCCGTTATGCTGCAGGAAGATCAGTCGGCCGCCGGCCACCGCCATCGCGATCGCACCCTGAGCCGGTTGGAATTGATCGCGTTCCCACCACCTTTGTTTTCCATCGAGAGACTGCTTGAGAAGATTCGGGACGAACTCGGGTGTGTGGCCGGCGATGTAAAGCGAGTCTCCATCAATAGTGAGTGCCGAAACGCCACCATGGCTGCCTGCCCATTGCCTACCGGAACGCTGATAGGCCGGATCGGTAAGCGGCATCCCAGGATTGATTCCGAGGGCTGTAATGTACTTGGCGGTGAAACCTGGGGTTCGCAGCACGCGCACGGTATAGTTGCCCGGTGCAGAGGGGGCTCCGTCACGATCAAGCCCATCCCACTCGACTGAATGCTTACCGGCGGTCAGCTTTCTACCATAAAGCAACGGGCGAATCATCTTGCCATTGGCATCATAAACCGACGCAGATACGAAACCACTTGTCTTGATTTCATACGGGATCACGATAGCGTTTGCACGGAGCCTATGGGTGCCGTTTGTACCCACCACCGCTCTCTGGATGGCGCGGTCAGGAGTCAATGTATGAGACTTGCTGGCAGGCAGGCTGATATTCACTCCCGCCCTCAGATGCAACTGCGAATAGATTTGCTTTGGGGCGTCGACATTGACAACCTGCTGTTTCAGGTTGGGGCTACTAAAGATCTTCGAGATGTGGCCTGCCTTGGCAGCAGTAGGCTTGGAAAGTGGTAGCTGTTCGTTTTGAGCCGCCTGGCACAAACAGGTAATGTACGTTGCAAGGGCAAAGGAGGCTATTAATATTCTCAGCTTGGCTAGCCTATCTAATCCGCCGCCGGGAATTTTCACTGCGGTTTCTCCAACCTTGTTCAACAGTTTCATGTGTCATTTGTCTCTAGGTGCTCGTTATGAGACAGGTTTATCACCAAAACGAACGGATCGTTGCATGATACCTGCCCGGGTGGATGTGTTCGAGCAGCCAGTCTGTTACCTCCTGAGCATCCTGAACGGTCGCTTCCCGGAACCCCAGGAGCTGCCGGATCTGGGCTCTATGTCGGTGCATGATGCCTCTATTCCACTCGATGTTGACGAAGCGCTCCGTAAGGACATTTAGTTGGCGAGCGAGATGGACCAGCACGACGGCTGGCACTACGATTCGATTGGCCAGGAATTGCCCCTCATACCGCAACTACTTGAGCAACAGAGCTAATCGGATAGCGTTGGCAACCGTTCTGTCGTTGAGTGCCAGATTACGCTCTTGAGGAGAGATCACCCAGTGTTGGAGCAGTTCGTCTGTTTGACAGACCAGTTTCATGACAGAACTCCAGAGAAAAATCGAAACTGGAGGCCACTTTCTGTGCACCCTCCCGCTTCTTCCTCTGGCGCCTCCCTGATGAAAATTTGTCTACGGTCCGTGGCGTCTGGTGACAGCGATGCTGGTAACACCCCCAGAAGCGTAAATCGCAGGCATTTTGTAAACCACGCGATGGCCTCATCGTAGTCCCGCACAACCAGGGTAACCAGAGCGAGTCCGATTGGCGATGTTACATCAGCGGTGGCGGAATCCGACATCAGGCGATGATGTCCATAATCGGCATTCCGTGATCCAGCGCGAGGCGTTTACGCCCGGGGATCTCAAGCTGATGTGAATCCAGCCCAAGCTGGTGCATCACGGTCGCATGGATATCCGTGATGTAGTGCGGGTTCTCGATCGCGTGGAAGCCTAGCGCATCCGTGGCGCCGTGCTGTACACCGCCCTTGATTCCGCCACCGGCAAGCCACGCACTAAAGCCTTCTGGGTGATGGTCACGTCCGCTGTCCTGCGCGCCCGGCGAGCGGCCAAACTCGGTTCCAAAGACGACCAGGGTGTCATCCAGCATCCCGCGGCGCTTCAGATCTTTGAGCAGCCCTGCAATCGGTTTGTCGACCTGTGCAGCGAGGTCGGTGTGGTTTTGCTTGATGGCACTGTGTGCATCCCATGCACCGCCGCCGCCACCGCCGTGGAAAATCTGGATGAAGCGCACGCCACGCTCCGCCATCCGACGTGCAGCCAGGCACATCTGCCCAAACTCGCGGGTGTGGTTTTGGTCCATCCCGTAGAGTGCCTGTGTTTCTGCAGACTCTTTCTCAAAACCGAGTGTTTCGGGAATCGATGTCTGCAT
>CAIRTT010000126.1 GCA_903881535.1 uncultured Armatimonadota bacterium | reverse complement strand
GTCTTCCCCCGTGCACCTTCAACTTCATGAATACCCCGAGCACCCGCAGCGCTTCCGTAATCGATGACAGCCTTGAGGCACTCGTCCACAGACCGAACTGCAGCTGCCGATAAAGCATTGCGAGTCGATTCAATACCTTCTACTGGAATTGAGTCACCATCACCATCGATAATCCCAACAATTGCAACAGGTTTCACCGCCGTGCCTGCATTTGCAAAGGTACAGTACGCAGTTGTTAGTTCCAAAGGGCTGACGGCCGCTGTTCCCAGCGCTAGCGTCAAGTCCCTGTTCATCGGAACGTCAAGACCCGCACGCTTTGCTGTCGCGATTACATTTTGTATTCCGACCTCTTTGGCAATCTTAACTGCAATTGTGTTTTTACTGGTGGCTACTGCGCTTCGGATCGAAGTCCGGCCATAGGAATAGCGGCCACCATAGTTCTTTGGAGTCCAGTCACCGTATGTTGTCGGTCCATCAAATCGTGAAGAATCGGGAGTCAGACCTAACTTGCTATCACCAAAGGCTGCTGCATACACAAACGGCTTAAAGGTTGAGCCACATTGGCTTCGTCCAGTGGCGTAGTTGAAATTCGTTCTTGTGTAATCGGTGCTACCAACCATGGAACGGACGTATCCATTGGATGGATCCATTGATACGACAGCACCCTCAGTCACGCCGCTATCACGTCCATCCTGAAGGCCTTCCTTCAACGCTTCAACAGACTTTCGCTGAAGCTCCAAACTCAGAGTTGTATAGACTTTGAGTCCACCCCGATAAATGCGTTCGCTTCCGTGTTCCTTAACAAGCTTGCGTAACACCCAGTTCGTAAAGTGTGGAGCTCTAAACTGCGTCCGAATTTTGGGCGCATCGGTTCTGATGGCAGGCACTTCCATCACTGCTGCCTGATAACTATCAGTCGTTACGTGCCCTAAGTCTCGCATTTTGGCAAGCACTACATTTCGCCTGCTGACTGCAGATTTGGGGTTACGGAACGGGTTTGTGAACGCAGGTCGCTGAGGGAGCCCTGCTATGTAAGCACATTCAGAGACAGAGAGTTCACTGAGTGGCTTTCCAAAGTAATATTTAGCGGCGGCTCCTACACCGTAGATATTCCCGCCATAATTGACTTCATTTAGATATCGCTCAAGGATTGTGTCCTTTGAGAGCGTCTTTTCTATCTGAACGGCCAGGACCATCCCTTGCAATTTGCGATCAATCGTCTTCTTTCGTGTCAACAAACGATTAATCGCAAGCTGTTGGGTCAATGTTGATGCACCCTCGCTGAGTTTCCACTTTAGAACATTACGATAGACAGCACGGGCCAAAGAACGAAAGTCAACACCGTTGTGTTCGTAAAAGCGCTCATCTTCGATGTCAATCGTGGCCTGTTTAAGGTTTGCTGGAATTTCAACAAGTTTGACATTGATCTGATACCGGTTGGATACTGTCCCGAGTTCGAGATGCTTACCGGTATCAGGATTAACGTCAGCGGCATAGATTGTCGTCACACCGCTGGGTGTTTCATTCGTCAGATCAGCCGCTGAGTTAGCCTGCAGTCCTCTTGCAGCCCTTAAAACGTAATAACCTGATACCACCACACCAATGGTAAGTAACACGACTAAAACGGTAAAGACACGCACAACCCTTGTAAAACGGGATACGCCAGCTGAACTCGCTTTCTGTCGTCTTCGTGCCATTGCCTAGAAACCGGATTTCAAGTAGGTTCGCCGTGCGATGTCATTCCCTGCATCTGCTCGCTTGGGGTTGTAACGCCAAACACCCGTCCCTGGTTTCTGAGCAAAACAATCGTTTGTACTCAAAATACTGGCAAGTTTATGAACACTTGTCCGGCGAATATAGCGTAGTTCACGAAGAGCCCGCTCAAATGTGACACCCTTCGGGTGATCATCTAATATCTGCGTAAGGATTACAACGGTCGGGTTGTCTGCTTCAGAATCCTTATAGACATCAAGCTCAACACGCCGTTCATTTGAAAGTGCATATTCGCCATCAAGAAGCGGCATTAGGTCTATCGAAAATTCGCTGACACCATCCAGCTTCGTCAGTGTGCACATATAGTCACAGCACGATGTTTCATCAAGTTTCAAACCTACCAGGCACCGGACTCCCTGTCGGTTGACGATGGAGCATGCAAATTTAACACCGTTCACGTGAACGTTAACCGGAGCATATTCGACATCCCATGGGATGAGATCACCGTTGAGGCGACACATAGGAATCAGCCCCAGCTGAACGTGGTCCCGGTACAAAGGGAATGAATATACGCGTGCAGTATTCCCCCCTGTATACACGGAACTGTCGTCAAGAATATCCTGATTATCTGGATTTAGGACATCGCTTTTCAGCGTTCCAATATACGATTCAGGAGATACAAGATCTTCTACTTGTTCACCATCCTCGGAAATAAACTCTACACGAGGACACTTGAAGACCGACACGATAGGGTCGATGTCGACCGCTGGAATGGTTTCCGTTAGAATAAACCGACCAAACCCAACCGACGACACACCATCCGTTGCGGCAATGATAGCCGTGTAATCGGGTAGGAGATCATCAGGAATTCCATAGTTTCCAAGATTGATGCACGTTCGAAGTTTAGTTAGATTGTATTGAATCGTCTCAACTAATGCGGCATCAATAACGACTACCTTCACGGGTTCAACATGACTAGCCGCATCATTTGATGCGTTATTTCTGTTGTGATCGTTCAACGCTTCTGCCATCGGGACCAAGTCCGACACTAAGGAACGATATTCAGTTTCAATATCTGAGAGGACCCATCGCCCTCCCTTTGCCCCACTGTGCCAAAGTAGTCTCTCATCACACATCAACTTGACCAAGTCTTTGGCAGAGTCTTGGCTTTTGTTTAATGCCCAGAATGCAACGGCCAGCGTTTTGTGACGTACAGGCTTGTTATGTATCGCCCGAATCAAGGTGACTGCAAAATCTTGTATATTTCCGAAGCTTTTTGTCCCCACCTTCGCAAGGAGTGCAGCAAGCAGGTCTGCCTTTACTCCATTTTCGAGGAGGATGTCTTCCTGATCATCGTGGGCAAACATCGGTAACCAGTCATTCATCAGAATGCGTTCATCGATGAGTGTCAATCCACTTCTACTACTTGCGACGGACGACTTGATTGACGATGCAATTGAGTCCGAAGTCTTCCCGAGATGAACCGTCAGTAACTCAGCAAGTTCATCGACATGTACCGGGCAACCGACAGCCCTCACGACATCGGTGCACCACCGATCAAGTGACCTGGCAACCGAATCGGAACATACAGTCAAATCAAGGTCACCATCTAAGACGGTCAAGCGATCTGTCATTTGTACAGCTGCGAGCAATGCATTCACAGGTATGTCAATTGCTTTTGCGACATCCTCTACGGGACACCGCCCAAGTTTGATAACACTTACTGCAGCCTGGTCAACAACCCATGCTTGTGCGCGCTCAAGTAAGGTTTCCTTGCCGGCTGACATC
>CAIRTT010000125.1 GCA_903881535.1 uncultured Armatimonadota bacterium | reverse complement strand
CCGCTTACGCGCGCCCATTGCCATCGGAAAGGCCTCCTTGCCTTCCGATGTGGTTCGTTACAACAGTGGCAAATCCCTGCGTTACGCGTCGTGTGCGTTGATGCCAACGACTTGGTGGGCATCTCCAGTAAGAATTTCTGGAAGGGAAATCAATGCACTCTTTGGATATCCAAGTGCCTCACACGTCGAGACAATCTCCTGGAAGTACCCGTGGCTGAAAACAACAATGTAGTCAACGGGATCTGTTTGAAGATGTTCCGGAGCGTAAACCGGCAGCTGGGACTTTGGCATTCTTGAATTATGAAGCGCTGGATTGCCATCCACAAAGTAGGCAAATGCGCTTGCATTGGGAATGAGAGAGCAATACATGATTCCGCGAAAGCCAGCACCGTACCCTGCCACCCGGATACCCCGGTCGATGCAATCGTTCAAAAATGAGGTGAGGTTGTCGATCCCGACTGTAATGGTCCTAAATGCCTCTTGATGACCGCTTAGGTCACGAACATTTGCAGGCGGTGTGCTTAATGTTTCAAGGTTGGCTGTATGTCTTGCAACCACAAGCAATGAATTTTTACGGCAAAGCGCTTCTGGGAGAAAATTCGTTTCGATGATTTCCAGCCCGGCGAGGCGAAGAAGGACTCCAAGGCTGTCGCAATCCGGGTAGATGCTATGCTCCCGGTCAAACAGAGCAACTTCCTTCGTCTGGTAAGTCACATCGACATCGTGGACTTCCAGCACCACTAAGCCCGTTATAGGCCGAAGCAGGTGCCGAACACCTTTCAAAAATCCCAGCGGGTCATCCATCTGATCGAGGGTAAATGTGCTGATGACAACATCCATTTGACCGTGATTACAGAGCAGCTCGGATGCGAACTCCAAACCAAAAGGAGCATTGTGAACCTTCAGCCCCCGGCTCGCTGCAACCGTTGAAAGCGCCGTGCTTGGCTCGACTCCGATGACATCACAGCCAAGTTGTCCAAATGCCAACAGCTGCTCACCCGTGTTGCAGCCAATATCGAGCACTCGGGGGATGTGGTCGTGTTGCATCGTCGCACACAACCCAACAATGTGATTTGCCACTGCATTCACAAAACTACTTAAAAATGGGCTGCTGACCACCGAGTATGTCGAACCTTGGTAATAACCCGAAAGGTCACTATCGCCGATTCGCTGGACCATCCGGCACGTTGAACAATACCCAATCACCAGTTTGTCCAATACGCAGGACAAATCCGGCTGGGCGCCATCGTTCAAGGGGATCTCCTCGAACTGTCCGAGCATAGTCACTGATTTTGACTTGCAAATGCGACAGCGGGTGGTGGAAGTAGACATGTGGTCGGAACTGCAACCTCCATGCCATGAAAATTACTGATTGCGGATGAAATGAACGCCCCTATTGGCTCAGTACGTGCATGTAGCGGTTGTGCCTGTGTACATCTTTAGGAATCCTATGCATCCACCCATTCTCACCATAGCCATCCCCACCTACAACCGCTTCGAAACTGTGTGCGCCAATCTAACGAGGCTTGTTCCCCTGCTTACTCAGGATGTCTGTGTCCTCGTCCTTGACAACTCATCCACGGATGGCACCCGCGGCCTAACGGACTGGG
>CAIRTT010000124.1 GCA_903881535.1 uncultured Armatimonadota bacterium | reverse complement strand
TCTGGAACGGATGCCTGCATCCGGAAGGCCATTTCGTACTGTGCGACGCGCGCATCGATTTCCGGGTCGCCGACAACCGAACGGCGCTTGAGGTTGATCTCTGAAAGCTCATCGAGCATCCCGCGGCGTGTCCCACGCGCAACGCCATCGGGGTTACTGAGGTACAGCACGCGCTCCGCGGCATTACGGAACTTGACGCCCTGATGCTGGGTCGGGAGGAAGCCCGCGCCCCAGAGACGGTCGTACAGCGGCTGGTCTTCCGGGCGGCCGGAGCCTTTGGATGTCAACACCACATAACTTGGCAGGTCTGCATTAAGGGTTCCGAGGCCATAGGCTAGCCACGCACCGATGCTTGGCCGCCCCGCGAGCTGCGAGCCGGTCTGGAGAAATGTCACGGCTGGGTCGTGGTTGATGGCATCCGTGTGCATGCTACGGATGAGACACATTTTGTCGGCGAGCTTGCCGATGTTCGGGAGGATCTCACTGAGTTCCATCCCGGACTTGCCATACTTTTTGAAGCCAAACTTGCTAGGCGCGACGGGAAATGTGCCCTGCCCGGATGTCATCCCGGTAAGACGTTGGCCCTTTCGAATCGAATCTGGGAGGTTTTCACCGCGTCTGTCGACGAGCATCGGCTTTGGGTCAAAGAGCTCATACTGGCTCGGAGCGCCGCTCTGGAAAAGGTAAATGATGCGCTTTGCTTTGGGCTTGAAGTGCGGCACCGATGGGATGCCACCAATCCGCTGAAGCGGAGGCGCTGCGTTGGCATACTCAGCCATCAGGCCCCCGAGTGCGGCGACGCCGATAGCGCTCGCTGAGTTACGGAGAAAAGTACGGCGGTTCAGTGCATCCTGTGCAGCCTGCAGGTAGTCCATGCGTGATTTTCACACAAAGTGAGCAATGATTGCCAGCCGGGATGCGCGGAAGAATTGTTTCCACAGATATGTCACATTTGCGTGGAATGATTAGATTACACATAGAGAACAAAAAGACATGACACAACTAACGAATAACCCACTGCTTGGGCAGGCAACAGGAGACCGTATCGGAGGACCTATCCGGATGGCCCTGATTTTAGGAAATAGCATCGCGGACACGGCAGGTCTCGACACAGTCGATCTGACCAAGCGCTACCTCGCGTGGTACGGCACAGATGCCTTCGACACGGGTCCGGTTTGGAGCGCGGTTTTCGACCAGATTTCCGCTGGCGTTGATGCCGAAGAGGCTGCAAAGAGCGTTGATCACCTCCTCGGCGGGATGACAGCCGGGGCCAACACAGCTCACCGCGCGACGGCGATTGGATGCGCATCGGTTATCCCGGATGCCCTTGTCGCAGCGGAGGCCCGTAAAGAGGCACGGCTGACGCATTGGCATTCCGATGCAGGCGAGGCGAGCGCGGCGACGGCATTGATTATCCGCGGGATGCTGCGCGGCGCGACGCTCCCAGCTGCGATTGCAAGTGCAGCGGCAGCGACATCGGGGCAAGTCAGCGCATTGCTAAGCCAGCAAAGTATCGATTCAAACTACCTCTCGAATGGCGGCTATGCGCCTAAGACGTTAGAGGCAGCGCTCTACTTTACGCAGACGAGCACCAGCTTTACAGATGCCATCCGGAGATCTATTCACTTCGCGGGGGCAGCGAACTACTGTCCAGTCCTTGTTGGTGCGTTTGCGGCATTGCAGTTTGGCGTGACAGTGGTTCCGGGTTACCCCGTGGAGAGTGTTCTGCTAGAGCCGGTGGCGACGACATTCGAGCGGCTGTGGAAAGCCTAAAGGCTAAATGCTCTTTAGAAATGGGAGGGC
>CAIRTT010000123.1 GCA_903881535.1 uncultured Armatimonadota bacterium | reverse complement strand
GTATCTTTGGCGTGGCACTCATTCAGGGAGCGATTAGCTTGATCATGACCCTTTCGGTCTACATGACGGCGCTGCTTGGGTGGCGAAACGCGGGGGATGCTATCGCGCTAAGCTTTGCGACGCTGGTTCTGAGCAATATTTTGTTGATGTTCGCAAACCGCTCGTGGACGCAGACATTTTTCGCTACGCTACGCCGGCCAAACCCATCGCTTTGGTGGATTAGCGCTGGGACATTTGTAGGGCTTGGGGTTGTCCTCTATACACCGATGCTGCGGAAGCTGTTTCACTTTTCCCTGCTGCACCCAGTAGATTTAGGGCTCTGCCTGCTGGCGGCGGCGATCCCGGCATTGCTATTCGAGGTGGTTAAGCGCTTCGCTCCGCAGTACCTGCAGCGCGCTTAAAGAGCCGCTTCCCGATATCTGTCGTGAGCTCTGTCTTATGCAAATGGCAGCCATAAATCACCAGTTCTTGGCCATCGGTGAGGGTGTACGTAATGTTCCCAAACTGTCCTTTTGATTTGCGATCCTTGATGGTCACAGGCTGCACGCCGGCAAACAGCGCGAGTGGAAATGTCATCGTTGTCCCACGCGTGGTGAGCTCAACCGCAGTATCCGTAACCGTGATCACATCGCCGTGGTGGCGCCAGCAAGGGATGAGCATCACAACCGCCATTAATAGTGGAACCGATGCCATTACCAGCATCCCGAGAACCACCATCAAGACGGCCGCGATGTCCATCATTTGCATTTCAGGCGTGCTGCTGCGTGCGGTCTCGATACTTATGAGAATCGCCGGCACAAAAATCCAAAGGAAAAGCCCACCGCATGTTGCACAGAGACTTGTCAAAAACCAGAAAAATGCCCCCGTGTAGCGATACGGCCTTGCTTTATCGGGTTTCTGTTCACCATAGAGCTGCTGCATGGCTTACCTTATCCTTCGGCACATTCTGTGGAAGCGTTTCGCATTGACACCTGTTACCGCTTTGTCACTGGCTTGCCGAAAATCATCACTTCAGCAACCTTTGGACGGTCCAGATTTTCCGTTCCGCCCTTGCGTGCAGTAAGCGTCAGGCGGACATAGCGGGCTCGCTCTGCACGCTCATCCACATACTCGGCGCCAATATTATCCACCGCCGAGCGGTCGGCGTAATCACGCCAAGTCTTGTTGTCATCCGAGACATCGATGCGGTAGCGATACGCTTTCTTGGCATCGATATCTTCCTTTGCCGGCACCCAAACCGTCTTTGTGATTGCGTGGAGTGACCCTAAATCGATGGTCGCCCATTGCGGCTCAAGGCCATTTGGGAACCACTTGGTGTACCAGTCATCCTTGTCGCCAAAGCAGCCATCCACCAGCTTATCCGCACGCAAAAAGCACTCAACATTCACCCCGGGTGGCGCCGGATCTGCGACAATCACCCGTTTTCCGATGGCGACATTGCCATCCGGAAAGCGGCTTGGATTTTGTACAACATCGATGTAGCCAGTAAAGAACTCACCCCCGCCGACTGCTGCGTAAGGCTTGAGGCGGACGATACGCCCGATGTCATCGGTGAGCGTGAAGATTGCGCCATCGGGTTGGTTTTTGGGTAAGCGCTTCGCCCTTGCGGCGAGACGGAACAGCCTGCCCGCTGCGCTTTCACCCGGGGCGGGGTAGAGCACGACTTCCGATAGACGCTTGTGTGCACCGGCGGCGACAAGCACCTGTGGCCCATAAACAAATGCTGCTTGCTGGTCGTTATCGGGCATCGCTTCCATGCGGAGCTGCATCGGGAGCCGCAGCGCGATGACATCCCCACGCGACCACATCCGCCGCAGCGTAATCCAGCCATTTGCCGAAGCGACTGGAACTGGTTTCCCATTTATCAGCACCTCTGGTTTTGCACACCACTTCGGCACACGCAGCTTAATGGTGTATACCTGCGGGCGCATCGCGGAAATGACAATCTTTACCGTGTCGCTGGTCACAAGCTGCGTCCATTGATAGAGGCGGATGTTCGGTTTGCTGATATTGGCTGCTGACTCGATGTACTGATTAATGTAGACCGTGTCATCCCCTTGGGTGGAATAGATGAACTGTCCATACTGCCCAGGGTTTTCGAGGCCGGTGCCGTTGCAGCAGTAGCAGCCGCGTTCATTGGAGCGGAAGTCTTTGACGGAGTTTGCACCAAGGGGTTGATAGTACGTCTTCCACCCGGTTCGCGGGTCCTGACTACCTAAAATCGCATTGAAGAGGGTGCGCTCAATATGGTCATGGAAGCGGGCATCCCCTGTCTGGGTGGCCAGACTGTGTCCAATCTTGATGAGGTTATAGCTGACGCAAGTCTCCTGTGGCATCCGGCTCTGCGTGCCCGCGAGGCGCTTTTGAGGTGGCATCCCTTCGTGCACGCTCAGCCCACCGGTTGCGTAGGTGCGTCCACCGGATGTCACCACTTTGTCCCAAAAGCCCAGCGCAGCATTGTGCTCGTAGGTGGAACCGGTCAGCTCTGCGACACGTGCAGCACCCACGATTTTGACGATGAGGGTGTTGGCGTGCTCCATGTAGTCGCCGCCGCTTGCAAACTTGTCGAGAATCGGAGGCTCTAGCCAGCGCTGCGCGAGGGCGAGGTGGCGCGGGTTTTTGGTGATGGCGTAGACATTTGCGAGAGCCTCTGCCATGCCTCCGTATTCGACTTTCTTGACCTTTTCGAGGTCGGCTCCGTAGCGGGTTGTGCGCTCTTCTATCCAGTCAACCAGCGCGACGACGATCTGGAGGGCTTGCGCGCTACCGGCGTGGACCCGGGCGGCGACAAGCCCTTCAATCAACTTGTGCATCCGGTACCAGACAACGCCATCCAGACGGTTTGGTTCGAACTCAGCCTCCGGGCTTGCGAAGAGGTAGCGCCCACCCATCGCGCGCTGGCACTTGCCAAGCTCGTGGACCATTGTGTGAACGCGCGTTCGCAGCACTTTGTCATCATCGTAAGTATTTGCGGACATCTTGCTGATAGCGCTGAGGTAGTGAGACTCATAAAAGCCGGGGAATGCGCCGTAAGGCTCGGGAGTTGCCCAGCTTTCGTAGGGCTTTGCCCCAAGCGTTGGGAGGCCGGCTTGGAAGCGAAACGCATAGAGCATCCGGTCGATGTCAAGGCTATGCAAAACCTTGCGGCCAACCTCCATGCTGTCCTTGAAGATGCCGCCCTGAATTTGAACATCACGGATTGGAACCGGTGTAATCGGTGCTTGTTTAGGTTTCATTTGGAGTTACTTTCCGGAATAGCCCATCGCACGCAGGCCGGTTTGAACGACGGTGTGCTTGGTAAATGTCTTCCAAATATAGCCATCCCGGGCATTCGCATAGCCGCAAATCGCCATCCCGAGATCGAGACCAAGCACATCTGGGTCAATCCAGTTCTTGTCTTCATTCAGGGCATTCGGAAAGCCGTAGGGTCCGTAAGCCTGCTTACCAACATGCGCATGCAACGCTGCCAGCGCTTTGTCGGCGGCGTTACGATCAAACATCCGGGCCGCAAGAATCGCCGTCGGGGCGATGGTGCCATCGTGGCGGCCTTCGACTGCTTCCTGCGCGCCGTAGCCCACCGGTGGTGGCTGGTCGCAGGCATTGATTCCAAAGACGCCATCCCGGTATGTCTTAAAGCGCGCGCTCTGCTCCTTGCAAAAACGAATGTGGTGAGCATGGCTGCGCTGCCAAATCATCCACAAATCACGCCCTGCGGAATCCCGCTGCCCTTTGATATTGACATACCCGGCTGTCATTTGCGACCAGAAGATCGGCCCAATAGGCTCATAGAGACCTGTTTTCGGGTCAGTGATAGTCTTCCAGTTTTTCCACGTGGATGCCGGGAGGCGGTGGGGGGACTGCGCGCCAAGGGCGAGAATGTAGAGGCAGGGACTCTCATCGTAGTGGTCCCAGCGGCTGTCGAGAAATCCTGACTCTGGCTTCCAGCCCATGCTGACGCAGCTATCGGATGCATCACCCGCCTTGCGATTTTGCATCCACTGCCAGTCCGTTTTCGCGAGAATGGCATTGACACGCTCGGCAATCGCTCCACCAAAGACATTGCCAGCCATGATGAGCCCGAGCTGGAGCAGTGCGGTGTCGATGCTGGAGAGCTCGGAGTTCCACTCACGCTTGCCGGTTTCCCAATCGATGAAGTGGTAGTAAAAGCCTGCTTTGCCATCCAGCGTGGTCTCGATGGTGGTGAGCACCCGCTCGATACGCGACACTGCGGTACGGCGGTCAAGCCAGCCGTAGTGGATGCCAATACAAAATGCCGTGATGGCGTAGCCGGTGGCGGCGATACTGGCGATGCGTGTCTGCCCCGCGGAGCCGAGCGTGTTCTTTGTGCGGTCAAGCGTCAGGCCGGATTCCGGGTGGCTGGCATCCAAAAAGAAGCGAAGGGCGCGCTGTGCCATGTCATCAGCATTTGATGTCCGGCGGGTTTCAACAGTGAATGATCGCATCGTGGCTTGATTCTAACGGACGTTGCCAGTGACAGGCGGTGAAATCGACTGGAGAAAATCTATTGCAGTGGTTGGGAAGCTGGCATGGAACTTGCCTGCGAGGTCTCTGACAGTAAACGATTTCGCATTATTAACTATCGGACACGAACATGAACACAACTCCAATCTCCGCATCTGACACCCCGAAGCCCCGCTTTTTGTTCTGTGGTCAGGTATTTACTGGTGACACAGTTCCCGTTGTAGGCAATAAGCATCTATATATTGCGGATATCGGTACACACAGTCATATTCAGGTGACAAAGGGTGCATTCGATGTCAGCTGCTTTACCGCATCGCCAAATAAGAAACTTGCGTACTACAGCAAGTCCAATGTGATCGCTGGAAAATTGGATGAAATATGCTGTGTTGATCTAGCATCCGGACGCTCGAAAGTTCTGCATACCGCCCAAGGCGCTGGTCATCATTATGGAGAGCTCAAGACATCCCCGGATGGCAAACAGCTCGCGATGGTCCATTCCTTCGATGGCGCTAATGGTGCGGGTGGGTTCAAGCGGATCGTTGTTTTACATCTTCAGACATTGAAGGTTCGCTCTGCGGGCCGCCTGGATGAGACATCCACTGGATGGGACTGGCATGGCAATGCCGACATCCGTGTTTCACTTGCCGATCCGCAGCCAAATGTGTGCGCTGTGGCTACGGTTTGCGTTGCGACAGGGCGTGGTGAGATCTCCCGAAGTGCTGCGACTACAGCGACTGGTGGAACATCGGTATCGTTTGGCAAGGGTATCTCGGTGGTTACACGTGGTGCAGGGGACATAACCCTTGTTGCTCCTGGTAAAGCGGAGCGCAAGGTGACGATCTCACTTGCGATGCAGCAGCGGATGGGCTTTATCCCGGATGGTCTTTCGCTTTCACCACTCGCCGACCGCGTTAATGGCAGGATTGTTGTCAAGACGGCATCCCGGCAAAACGAAGTGACTGCTTTTGGTGTGATGGATGAGAAGCTCGCGCAAGTCGATTACTGGTTTATGAGCCCGGGGCATACGGTTTTCGCACCAAAGGCCAACTTGGTGATTGCCTGGCGAAACATTCCGGCTGGAGAAATGACCGGCGAGCCTGCAACGGATTCCGGACTGCAGTGGATGGCCCTCGACCGCACAGATCGCTGGACCACGATTTTGCGTAACCAGGTGTCCGTGTCTGGAGAGCGAATCGTTCTGTTGGATTAGGGAGTGATACCGGCAGATTGCCAGTGACTTTTCTGTTTCTGATCGCTGTCCCTGTCACCAGCAAGCGATTCGGCTGAACGGCCCACCATGCAAAATCCGTATTGGTGATAGTGTGCCTTCATGGATGATATGTACATCGAGGCCGGTCCGGTAACGCAGTTTGAACATACACATCCATCCATTAAAAACGTGGATGCCGAATTTGAGCAGAACCGTACCCAATCCCAGATTCTAGCGGATTCCGTCGCATCCGTTGTTGGCTCCTGGCCGTTTATCGCCATCCAAAGTTTCCTTCTGGTCCTCTGGATTGCCGTAAACGTCGTGTTGGCGATGCAGCATTCGGACAAGGCGTGGGACCCATATCCGTTTATTCTGTTGAACCTTGCCCTGAGTTTTCAGGCAGCATACACGGGTCCGATTGTGATGATGAGTCAGAACCGCCAGGCGGAAAAAGACCGTCGTCAGGCAAACAGTGACTATGAGACAAATATCAGGGCCGAGGCTGAGATTCGGGTCATCATGGAACACCTGAAGTATCAGGACAAAATCATCCATGAGTTGGTCAGTGAGCTGAAAATGCTCCGTGCATCACAGCACCATGGCACGGATGTCAGCCATACCAGCCACGATCATCAGCTGTAGGAAGAGCTCCTAACCAGATACGTTACCTAACGCAGGTTTGACCGCCTTTGGTCTGCGGCGCGGTGTTGTTCCACGCTTTACGTGCGTGGCGCAGTTACGGCTGCAGGCTTTGCGGTGCGTTTCACCACCAACAATTAGCGCTTGGCAGGTATCGCAGATGACGGCGTGTTCGAAGCAGTATGGGCATTCGGTTGGGATGGATGCCGGGTCACCGCAGTGCGGGCAACGACCCCAGCGTTCGGTGGGTTTAAGGTCTGGCGTTACCGCGATGCGATCATCGAAGACAAAGCACTCACCTTCGAAGACGCCGCCACTGGGGAACTCCTCAAAGTACTTCAGAATCCCGCCTTCAAGCTGCCAGACATTGCTGTAGCCACGCTCCTGCATCGCGAAAATAGCCTTCTCACACCGAATCCCGCCCGTGCAGTACATCAGGACTTTGGTGTCCTTGTCGAGCGGGTTGTCTTCAACGTACTGTGGCCACTCAGTGAAGATTTCTAGGTTTGGGTCAACCGCACCTTTGAACTTACCAATCTTGACCTCGTAGTCATTACGCGTGTCAATGACAACGACATTTGGGTCACTCAGAATCGTTTGGTGCCATTCCTGAGCCGTGAGGTGGTTGTTACGGGATGTTGTTGGGAACACACCGGGCATATCTGCCGTCACGATTTCTGTTCGACCATCGACTTTGTAGCGCGGGAAGACGTAATCATTGGCAGTCGCATCTTTGAAGATGACATCCCGGCCAAAAACGATTTCTCTGATCGCTGCTTTCCATGCATCCATGTTCTCTGGCGGCATGCAGACGGTGCCATTAATGCCTTCGGGAGCGACGAGGACGAGGCCCCGCACAGCGAACACGGGGCCGAGGATGTTCAGCTGTGTAATGACAGCATCGACTTGCTCGGAAGTGAGGGGGACAAAGTGGTAAAAAGCCGTAATCGCAACCATAACCCGCTGTTGTATCATTCGCGGCTACTGGGACGTCAGTCGGTCATTTGGCAGATTGTTGTCGGGGATGACTCGTTACTGTCGATATCGCGTTCGTTTACTGCCACCGCGACAAAGCCTTGCCTGTGCTTAGCGCTGACCCTGAACCTTCTGCTGTTGGTTTCCTAATGGTTCGCTTCCCGTGAGGTAGCGGTCGAGCTCAAGCGTTGCTTCTCTGAGCTTGGATGCTTCCCGGCCCAGTGTTGTGGCTTCATTTGCCGCACGCTTAATGGTTCCGATGGCGATATCGCCATCCATGTTCGCTTGCAGGGAGTGGCGCAGGCTTGTGATCTGCGCATCCAGCTCCTGGCGGAGGTAAGCCGTTCGCCGTAGCCACTGATGCGTTTCATCCGCAGAATCTGCCGAGCGTATCAGAGCATCTGAGCGGCGGACCAATGAATCACGAATCACGTTGTCACTCTCAACCGTCGCCTGGTCAATCAGCTGCTGCGCCTGGTCCCGAAGCGTTGCGCTGTCAACTGGATCAAGGGCTGTTCCCGTGTCCGGGAGGCGGTGGATTGCCGCACCCAGCGCCGTGATGGCAGCGGTTACATTGTCTTCCGTGTCGCGTGGGAGGTTTTTCTGCGAAATGGCATCTCGTATCAGCAGCACAAAGGACTTGTAGAGCGGATCGTGTTCCTCTTTGAGAATCTCATCCAGCTCGGCCGTGTGCAGCTGTGTCGACATCCACTTTTTGTACGATTCCTGTGGAGCCACTTGCCCTGCGATCACACCAATGAGGCTTAGGGTCGCGAAGAAGCCTCCGATAAGGTAGCCCTCCAGTTTTCCCTCAAAGATTCCCATCGCCAGCATCATGGTTGCTGGAACGCCACAGCCGAGGCCCATGCCCCACGTCAATCCACCGGACACCTGTGATGTATACATCCGGGTCGCGCCAACCAACAACCTGGCAAACTCGCTGTCGGGATCGACATTGGTCTTCTTTAGCCAATCACGCTGCCTCCGTGACAACTTTACAGGAACGGTATTGTCCCGGTATGCCATCTGGCTTGTCTGAGCAATATTGACAAGCGAGCGCTTGCGGATGACATCGACGCAGCGGGTATCCCCAAGGACTTCAGGCGTTAGCTGCAACGTGTTTGCTCCCAAGATTTCGTTCTTCGCAGCGACATCAGGAAACGCCGCCCGTTGTGTGCGATGACATCGAGCGGTTCAAATCCGTAGCCATCCGGCGGTCAGCGATATTGATGAATGTATCCTTATCGGCAATCACAGCCTGCGGAGGAAGCTGCTCGCTCTGGGTGGTGAGACCGGCCATTTTACGCACGGCGGTCCCGATGGCCATGAACTCAATCAGGCCATTCGAGAGCTGATAGACATATGTCTTGACGCCAACGACATCATCTGCGCCGCAGAGCTCGGCATCGGCTTTAACGCGCTTGATCGCATTCTCGCGTGCCTCGTAGATAAGCGTCGACATTTCGGTGATCTCACCGCGCGCGAGGGACTTGAAGGCGCTTCGGATACTGCCGACAAAGCCGAGCGAGTAGACGCTGACGCCGAGCACGAGCTGGATGGGGAAGTAGCCCATCTTGATCACATTCCACATTTCCTCATTGGTGAGGTCACTGGTGATGGGCTGTTTGCGCGAGAGCTGCTCAAATGCCGGGTGACGGCTCGCCGTCCCGACCATCACCATCTCCTGCATCCCGGAGAGAGGGAGGATGTTCGTCTTGATTCCGACGACTGCATTCGCTCCTGCAGCGCTTGCTTCTTCGGTGATGCGCCACAGGGCACGGTGGCGCGTCTCGTTGAAGACATCGGAGAACTCCTTAACTTCACCGCGCGCAAGGCTTTTGAGGCCACCCATGATGCCGCCGCCGATGCCAATCGAATACGCGACATTGCCAAAAACAAACTTAATGGGGGTAAATCCAGCATCTATTTGGCAGAACAGCTCCTGTCCATCCGCGCTGCTCGAAAAGAGCGGCTCGGCGCTCTTCTGGCCTTCGTGGTGGATACAGTTGCCGATGGACAGAAACTCCACATTTCCACCCTGCCACACGAGCTCGGAGTTCATCCCCGTGATGCCCGTAGCGCCACAATTCTTCGCTTCGCGCATCAGGCGCTCGACCGCAGCTTGTCGGCCTTCATGCACAATCGATGTCACCTGCTCGACTTCGCCGCCGGTGAGGGTTTTTATGCCCGCTCCGATACCACCCGCAAACCCGATGGAATGGACAGAATTCCCTACAACCAGCTCGCCGGGGGTAAAGCCCTTGGAGTGCAAACAGTACATTTCATTCCCGGAGAGACCCGTCACGATCGTCATCGAAGCTCCATCCAATCCCGCACCGTATTTGTGCTTACGTACAGTGTACATCTCTTGCCATGTGTCCGTTGAAACCATACACTTGGGCTCAAATATTGGCAAACAATTGTTTGTTTTGTGCCTTCCGGAATTGAAACGGGATGCCGATTATAGGTTTGAAGGATTGTGATGAATATGCAAATCGATGTTATTGAACTCCCAAAAATGCGTGCTGCGGCGCTGCGGCATGTGGGCCCGTATCAGCAAATTGGTCCTGTGTTTGACAAGCTAGTCGGGATTGCTGTGGTGAGTGGATGGTTTACGCTTCCGGAAGCGTGCACGATGTTGGTTACCTATGACTGTCCGGATACGGTTCCAGCGACAGAGCTCCGCTCCGATGCG
>CAIRTT010000122.1 GCA_903881535.1 uncultured Armatimonadota bacterium | reverse complement strand
TGATACCGGCTACTGACCTTGGCTCACTCTCTGGTTTCGCACTAATCCTGATGTCAGCAGTGCAACCTGAGGGCGCGAAGACAATTTTCTCCAGTAGACCTTTGGTGTATCTCGGAACAATTGACCTGCCCCCAAATTAAGTACCATCGGCGTCCTCACGCCTTTGTACCGTATACGGTCATAAAGTTTGGTTCGTTCTATGTGTCGGCCGGTGATACCAACCGTGCTGTGACTGCATCCTCTGATTGTTCCCATTGGGAATGATAATAAGAGGTCAAGAACTCGGTCGGTGTTAGGTATCCCAAGCTTGAATGTAGACGCTCGGTGTTGAAATACCGTCGATAGCTGCTTAAACCAACTCTGGCATCCCGCACTCCCCAGAATACCTCTCCGTCCAAGTATTCATCACGTAGACGTGAGTGGAAACTCTCTGCATACCCATTTTGCCAGGGCTTGCCTGGGTCGATGTATGCTGCATTGATCCCGCACCGGTGACAGAGCCCACGGAGAGCCAGAGCGATGAACTCCGGGCCATTATCCATGCGAAATGCGCTTGGTATTCCGTGTTCGGCTATTAGTTTTTCCAATACAGCACAGACCTTTTCTGAAACAAATCTCGTCTCCACTTCGATAGCAAGGCTCACCCGTGTGAACTCATCACTGACACAAAAGACCCGTAGCTTTTGACGACTAAGAGTTCTGATCTCGATGAAGTCAAAGCACCAGATAGCATTGGGATGATCTGCCACCAGTTCACCCACAGAGTTGCCAGTGCGGATGCGCTTGCGTACACGTCGTGGGGCAACCGAAAGTCCTTCACGTCGCCAAAGCCGGTAGACCCGTTTGTGGTTGAGAGCCTTACCGGCTTTCATCCACTCCCTGGCAATGTCCTTATGAGCCAAGCGATAGCCACGTCGACGTTTACGGGGATTACGGACAAACTGTTTCAACCGCTCCACCAGATTGGATTCCTCTTCACTGTCTCTCATTGACTCGTATCGAGAGCTAGATCGTGGAAGTCCGATGAGACGGCAGACTCGGCGCTGGGGATATCGTTTGATTCCGACCAGGTGCTGAGCTGCACGTTTCTTCTGGGGAGCGGTCACCAGTTTTTTGAGGCGACCTCCCTAAGAATATCGATGTCTAGATCACGCTCAGCCAGTAGCCGCTTGAGCCTGGCGTTTTCTCGTTCCAGCTCTCTGAGTCGCTTGACATCACTGGTCTGCAGCGCACCAAATTTGCGCTTCCAGACGTAGAACGTGTTGGCACTGATGCCTTTTTCACGACAGAGATCGGCGATTTTCTTCTCGCCCTTCTCCGCCTCTTGTAGTATCCCGACGATCTGCTCGTCGGTCATCTCTCCTGCTTTCATCTCATATCCTTTCTACATAGGGGACAAAGCCCCCTCTTTCAAAGGCGAAATGTGAGGATGAAGATGGTACTAACTAAGGGGTGCGAACCATCCATTTATCGATCCCCACAGGACTACGATGTGTTTAGTGGAGGCTCATGGTGAACGAAACGGGAATAAAGCACCGGGCCATTCTGGCATCTGAGAACCTATCAGAGATTCTTCTCAGCCTCAAGCTAAATGCAATGCATGACCGCCTTGAGACCATGCTCGATATGTGTGGAACAGCCGACCTGACACACCGGGAGTCATTGGCCCTCTTTTGTGACATCGAGCGTGAGCGACGTTCCGAACGGCGAATCACGATGGGAATGCGGATTGCCCACTTCCCATTCATTCGGACACTGGATACGTTTGACTTTTCAGAGCAGGCATCCATCGATCCAGGGCAAATCCGAGAGTTAGCGCTGTGCCGATGGATTGCCGGTGGCGACAACACCATCCTGCTTGGACCACCTGGGGTTGGTAAGACACATCTGGCAATAGCACTCGGACGAGAGGCGATTATCCGAGGCTATTCAACGATGTTTGTGACTGCAGTCGGCTTGCTGGCAAACCTTACCAAAGCCCATTCGGAGAACAAGCTCGAACAGAGGTTGGCGTATTACGCTAAGCCAAAACTATTGATTATCGATGAGCTTGGATACCTGCCATTTGATGTAAACACAGCGCACCTATTCTTTCAGCTGGTGTCAAAACGGTACGGGAAGTCGGCAACCATGATCACCAGTAATCGAGCGTTTGGCGAATGGGGAGAGATATTCGGAGACCATGTTGTGGCGACAGCGCTGCTGGACAGGCTGCTTCACAACAGTCATGTCATAACAATCAAAGGAGAAAGTTACAGACTCAAGACGAAGCGAAAGAGTGGAGTATTGCCAATGACATTGGCACAAAACAGCGGGCAATAATCAAGCGACAAGGGGGTCAGTTTTCAATGTCGCAAAGGGGTCAAATTTCGTGTCGCTTGACAGCCATTGCTGTCTGTGCGCCGCTTGTACTGACTGGCTGCGGCGGCGGCACGATGCCTCTCACCAATGGCGGTGGCGGCAATAATGGCACTGGATTAACTTATGCTGGTGGCGCTGGAAGTTATGCAAGTGATTCTAATAGTACGACTTTCGGTAATGTGGGTGGTAGTTCATCGGTTAT
>CAIRTT010000121.1 GCA_903881535.1 uncultured Armatimonadota bacterium | reverse complement strand
CGGTACATCGCATCCGCATACTCTGCCTGACGCGCCTCACCACTACGTGTGCTGACATCTCCCTGAGAGCCCTTCGCCCCAAGATCGTTGCTGTTCACGGTGATCTCCGACCAGTGCAGCGGGCGCCCCAGCTTGCCAAAGGTGTCCGAATGCACCCAGAGCTGCTCAAGGAGCCAGCCAGCGCCATCCATGTGCGCCTCAAGCCCCTGAACATGTAGCGGATCCCCGCCACGAATCGCCCCGCGCACCAGCTCAACAAAAGCATTGTCAAGCGCAAAGTCGTTGTAAAGCGTCACCGCATCCGGGTTGGCAGCCTTTGTCCAGCGGAGCGCATCCGAGAAGACCTGCTGACGCCCGGCTTTGCGAACCCATGCCCCGATGCCATTTTGCTGATTGTCTGCCGTCCAGATATCGCCTGTGACATCCCATGTGTCCACGACGCCGCGAAATGTCCGAACCATGTGCGTGATCCAGTCTTTGACCGCATCCCGGCCGCCATCCGCATCCTTTGGAACCCACCCAGGGCAGACGCCGGGCAGAATCAGCGGATGCCCCTTGACACGAATGCCCGCGGCCTTCAGGGTCTTTGCACGTCGGAGGTAGAGCTCCGTGTTGCGCTTGCCTTTTTCTTTCTCGATGTCATGCCAAAAGGTCATGATAGTCGCGAAGTTGAACGCATCCGTGAAGAGCTTTTGATACTGCGCTTCGGCGGCTGGCTCAGCGTGTGAATGCAGGCTGAGAGCGGCGCAACCAAAACCGAAAGCGTGGGTTTTCTGGCGGATGTTGACCACGATGCCATCCGGGGCCAGGGAGCCATCTGGGCGGGTCACACGGATGCTTAGATTGCCTTTTCGATGGTGATCGATACGGGCTGGCGCGGATGCGAGGAGCTCCTGCGCACGCCAAGTGTCGAGGATGCCTTTGAGGTCGGGATGTCGGGATATGGTGGACATACCCCGACATTACAGGATTTGCAGACATCTGTCCGCTGAAAAATGCTACTCGACGACGTGCGTCAGTGGCAGGCGGCTCTTGCCAGTCAGATACTCATCCACGCCACGGGCAGCCTCGCGGCCCTCGGCAATTGCCCAAACGATTAGACTTTGTCCCCGACGGGCATCCCCCGCAGCGAAGACTCCTTGGACGGATGTCTGGTAGTCATCGGATGCTGTGACATTGCCACGTCCATCCACATTCAGACCGAATGTATTGACAACAGGGTGTTCGGCGCCGTTGTAGCCAATCGCTAACAGGACGATGTCCGCTGGGAAGATGCGCTCAGACCCTGGAACTGCCTCGATACGACGCTCGCCGTTTGGTCCCTTGCCAACACGCTCGATATCCACGGTGTGGAGGCTCGTCACACAGCCATTTTCACCGCTGAGGTGGGTCGTATGGATGCCATAGACGCGCTCGCCGCCCTCTTCGTGGGCAGGACCCAGCTTGAGGATATGGGCAGGCTGTGGCCACCACGGGTTGAGCTCCGGCATATCGGTTCCGAGTTCCGGGTGGATTTGGAACTGGTGGACGCTCGCTGCTCCCTGGCGGATGGCGGTTCCGTAGCAGTCAGCGCCGGTATCACCACCACCAATGATCAGGACATGCTTGCCACTTGCATCGATCGTGTCCTCCACCGCATCCCCAGCAACCACACGGTTCTGGCGCGACAGGTAATCCATCGCAAAGTAGACACCGCTGAGCTCGCGGCCAGGGACATTGAGGTCACGAGGCCGGAGGGCACCAATGCAAACAAGGACAGCATCGTAGTCGCGGAGGAGATCCTCGCCACTGACATCCACGCCGACATTAATGTTTGTCTGGAAGAGAATCCCCTCAGCTTCAAGGAGCTCGAGGCGGCGGTCAAGCACCGCGCGGTCCATTTTGAAGTCAGGGATTCCGTAGCGGAGGAGGCCACCAATCCGGTCATCCCGCTCGAGAACGGTCACAAAGTGCCCGGCGCGGTTGAGCTGTTGCGCAGCCGCAAGACCAGCAGGTCCAGAACCAATCACTGCGACTTTCTTGCCCGTACGGTGTGCCGGCGGCTCGGGGAAAATCCATCCCTGTTCAAAGGCATGGTCAACGATCCGTTGCTCAATGGTCTTGATGGTCACCGATTTGCTGTTGATGGACAGCACACAGGCATCCTCACAGGGAGCGGGGCAAAGACGTCCCGTAAATTCGGGGAAGTTATTCGTTGCGTGGAGGGACTGGATGGCTTCCTTCCAGCGGTTCCGGTAGACAAGGTCATTCCAGTCTGGGATGAGGTTGCCGAGTGGACACCCGTTATGGCAGAACGGCACACCGCAGTCCATGCAGCGGGATGCCTGTGTCTTGAGCGTGTCCGGAGCCATCGGAAGGTAGACTTCCTTCCAGTCATGGATGCGCTCGCTGACGGGTCGCTTCTTCGAAACTTCGCGGGGGGTGGAGATGAATGCCTTGCTATCGCCCATAATTATCGGCAACAGTGTACCGCCTCAACCCCTCCAGATGGCTTGTCGGATTATCCTGTCAGCGCTTACTCTCTCTTGAAACAGGCTTTATCCCGGTGTCGCTAACCTTTCCAGCCTCAGTTTGCAAGTGCGCAGCCAGCTGATCGTCGGTACACCATCAGGCGATGGAGATGCTTCTGGTCGAAACTGGACATTGGCACTTTTTGTGATTAGGGAGACCAATGCTGTCTCGTTGTCACCAAAATGCTCATTGGCATCCCGATAGGATAGATGGGTAGCAGTCATGAACAGTCCAAAAAACAACGATAGCGGCGTTCCGAAGCGCCATGCGCCCGGTTGGGTACAGCAGGAAGCCGCACGCACAGAGCGCTACCAAAGTAGTACGACGATTCGTGTTAATGACACAGCGGATGTCTTTGAAACCCTTGTTCCGACCAAAAACCAGCAGGCTCTGATGGGCTACTACATCTCGGTATTCAGTCTGGTGCCAATCTTTGGGCTGGGTCTTGGCCCAATCGCGATCTGGCGTGGAATTCGCGGATGGAATGCCATCAAAGCCCAACCAGAGCTCCCCGGAAAAGCGCACGCCATTGTCGCCATCACCCTTGGGAGTCTCACCACTATCGCACACTGGTTGACCCTGATGTTTGTGCTCTACTCATTGCTGTCTCCTAAACGCTAAGGAGTCACGCTCCCGGTGCCGCTGCAACGCGTACAGTCATCCGGGCGGTCAAGCATTCCATCCCCGCCACAAACGCTGCACTCAACCTTAAACCTGTCCGTGCCCAGCTGGGTCGTAACCCATCCACCAACACCCAAAAGAATAACGGCCGCCACAATCACAAGCCGTATCCTCGACTTTTGATCCGTATAGCGGGGTCTGCGCAAAATGGTCATGATGTCAATCCCTACCTAACGTTTGGGCTAAATGGGTCTCAACGCTTAATCTCGGGATGGCTCCCGATGGTCGAATCAACACTGTCTGCCGTCGTGGTCAACGGATGATGTTGCGGTTTCGCATCCAGTCCGCGCACCGCTCCGGCCAGCTCGTGACCTGCTTTGTCTTATCCGGACGCATACCATAGCCATGGCCACCATTCGGGTACAAATGGACCTCCACAGGAACCTTCTGCGCCTGCAGCGCGCCGGCCAGCACCAATGTGCTCTGCGGCGTGACAGGATCATCCGATGCATGCGCAAAGAACATCGGAGGGCATTCCTTCGTCGCTTTAACTTCCGCATTCAGTTGATTATTTTTATCAACCAAGTAGGCCGGATAAACCAACACGCCAAAGTCCGCATTGCACGGAAGCGCATCCACATCATCCAGTGGAGCATAAAGCCGCTTCCCGCATGCGAGCGCCGCCATCGCAGCCGTCTTGCCGCCGGCAGAGAATCCCAGCACACCGATGCGGGTCGGGTCGATACCCCACTCTTTTGCATTTTTCCGTGCGGCGGAAATGGCACGCTGGGCATCCATGGTTGGACCAAGCCAGTTCGGGTCAAAGCTGCCCGTCGGGACACGGTACTTGAGGACAATCGCGGTTACCCCGATGCTATTCAGCCAGGTGGCGATTTCAGTGCCTTCGAGGTCCATCGCCAAAATGCTAAAGCCGCCACCCGGACAGATCACGACCGCCGCACCATTTTGTTTGGACTTCG
>CAIRTT010000120.1 GCA_903881535.1 uncultured Armatimonadota bacterium | reverse complement strand
TACCAATTCATTCGTGTTAGGTGTCGTGAGCGTCAAAGCATGATTTTGACCAAGGGATGCCATCACCACACCAGGAACCCGGGCTGGCATGTAGGCGGTAGGAGTACCTACAGGCCAAACTATTCCACCCCAATCTAAAGCAAGAAACCTGGAATCCGACCAGGACCCGCCAACTGAGATTTGTCGGATATTTTCAAGCCGCGATGCGGCCAGTGAAATATCTTTATTACAACAGTTCGTAGTCGCAACAGTATGGCCATCCTTGAACAGCACTACAGTAGATAACGACCCTCCCTCGACCTGTTGCACGTTACCGATGGTAGGCAGATAGTCGAGTGCCTGCCCTAAGATTCCAAAACCCGAGACCGAACCATTTTTGTGGACGACATACCCACCATTGTCTGCACCACCGATTCCAACCGCATCACGGATTCCAACGTTCTCGGCAACACTGGTGCCAACTCCAGCGCCGCTTACGCTGCCATCAGATTTTAGAACAAGCACCGAGTAATTTTCAGATGCGACAGAAATAGCATTGTTGATGGAGTCGAAGCGAGGCGCGTTATTCCCCCACGAGACCACCCGTCCCGTGGCTGTCACTGCAAACGACCACTCTCGGGAAGCGACAATGTCGACAACGTTGCTGAGGCCGGCGGGCGGATTTCGCTGACTGAACGAGTTATCGCCCCAAGCGCGCACGGTGCCGTCCGCCATCAATGCCAAACTGTGGGTCCAACCTGCTGAGACCTTAATCACAGGCCCAAGATCTGGTGGGACCGCGGAATACCACACGGACGAGTTGTCACCCCACGCGGAAACCTGTCCCCCCTTGAAACGCCCGTTCCCAGTCGCTTCAACAAATACTGCCTTCGGCTGCAAGCCGATAGCCGTCTCAAGAATCACCGGATTGTTTGAGGCCATATCCGCAGGCACCCCCTCCCAGTGGTTGAACTTCCAATCCACTTGCGGCACAGCCTGAAGATTGATGAGCACACGCTCGCTGTAGGTGCCCGTGCCCAGCATCATTCCCCGTCCAACCACAGCATTGGTAATTGTCAGATAAGCCGGTTGCTGTGCCAATGCGGACAAGGATAGCATCAGCAATCCTAGCAACGTCGGCAACGTCGTGAGTGTTCGTCCGTAGAAATAGGAGTTCATGTGTCTTTGGTCGGCTGAAATATTCTTTGGTATGATTTTGTTTATTAAAGGCACCTCGGAGTTCTAAGTAACCCCGGATAGGTCAGTTCACCTGAACCACGCGGAACAACTGGGACTTGTTGGTCACGTCAAAGCTTCGGTCCATTGTCGCATCGACGGCTAGCATGTCCGTTTCTACAATCAGGCTACCTTACGGCGCGCCCAGTGGGCCACACCGCCGATTAGCAACAAGGATGCGAATATAGCCGAAGTCGCGGGGGATTCTGGCACGGAAGAGATCTGGATGTTGTCAAATTGATACCAGTTATACGCGTTGTAATCTATCGAAAAACGTGATACTTCTGAAATTGCCGTTACGTCAGTGCTGAAATGATTCCAACGCCATGCCGCAACCCCATCGCGCCGAATGACTTCATTTCCATCCCATGTGGCAGACCAGTAGTATCCAGGCGGTTCATTCAAGGCCATCTGGAAGTCGAAGGAAACGTGATAAGTAGCACCTGGTATTGTAGAAACGTCTTGAAAGAAACTGCCAGAATCAGTGACTTGCAAGAACCATGTCCCGTCTGTTGCGCGCCGATTCTGGGCCCCCCAATCGGAGCCGTCTGTAACCGAGGCGGCGAATGGAATGGTTGCTCCCGAAGAATTGATGCTGTACCAGCCTGTCGTGTCACCTGTCTCAAAGCTCCCATTGATAAAACCTTGGGCGGCAAGCCGGCTTAGGAATCCTACAAATAGAAGGATTGCTAAGAGGAGCCTCCCATTACAACGGGACCAAGAACTGCTTCGCATAAATTCAACTTTCTCACGTTGTCGTGCCCATTCTGCAACCGATGAAGTTCACTTTATTTGCGTGGATTCGGTAACAGTTCGCCCTCGAAAACCGTACGCAAACCTGGAATCAGCAGGCACCCGCCGACCGTTGAGTCCCCCGAAAGATGTCGATTACCGGCACGGGCACCCTTTTACTTTTGCGTCCAAGTGTCTTTTCATCAGCAACTTACATGTTTCAAACCGTCACCAAGGGCACGATGGATAAGGAATGCACCTCCAGCGGGACGCTGTCGACCGCGTCGTCGCGGGGCAGAAGGGACCGCTGCTTCCTCGTTTCGTGGGTACGACGCCTGTAGATCGCCACGGCGGCAACAGGACCCAAGCCAGGCAAGTCTGCGGATTGCGCAGGCAGTGGCAGAACGCCTGTTGATCGTTCCCGGCGGCAACTCCAGCACGATGGGCAAGAGCCTGACGCCAGGCACCGCCTCGAACCTCAGCGACGCGGCGCAGGGCGGTCTGAACTATCTCGGGATCTGCGCGGGAGGACTGCTGGCCGGAGCGGGGCCCCACAACCATCTGGACCTGAGGGCGGGCGGGCGGTCCGGTTTCTACGCGGTGGTGAACCATGGCATCCACAAGACCGCGGTGGCGATCACCGGTGTCGGCTCCCCCGCCCTGGAGCATTACTGGTAGGACGGCCCGCAGTTCACCGGTTGGGGTGCGGTGGTCGGGAAGTATCCCGATGGGACTCCCGCGACCGTCGAGGGAGCGTCCGGTAAGGGATGGGGCGTCCTTTCTGGCGTGGATCCGGAGGCGCCGGAGAATTGGCGGCGCGGCATGACCTTCAGCACGCACGCCAGCGCCGACAACGCGTACGCCCGGACGCGCATCGAAGCGGCATCGTCCCGGACGTCGCTGCCCCATTTCTGAGGAAGGGGCCGAGGCGGCACCGATCTCAAGGTCTGGACCGGGTTTCTTGCAGGAATGTGGGGTCGACTTTGCAAGCCGGAGACTTGCCAACCATTGGCCGGGGGTTGAGCGACAGCGACACCCCCGGTGACAGGCGAGGAGACAAGCACCCTGGAAGGGTGCCAGACCACGACCCGGTTGGCGGATCTGCGACCCCTGCCGGGGTCGTGGCACCGGCCCACGGTATCCGGGGGTGTCGTCGCTCCGCTCCTCGACCCCCGGCTAATGG
>CAIRTT010000119.1 GCA_903881535.1 uncultured Armatimonadota bacterium | reverse complement strand
GCGTTACCGGCGAGCTTGTACAGGAGGTTGGATTTGCCCTTACATCCGATTCCACGGCGGAAATAGCGGTCACCTAGAATCAGCAAGTCGCGCTCAGCGGTCAGGTCCATGGTGGCGTGGTTACCACTTTTCCAAATGTAGTAGAGGCTGCTCAGCTGCGTGATGCCCTTGCGGGTAATCGTGTACTGGTCAAGTGGGAGAGGCTCTGGTCCCGGGAGCGGCGCACCCTTGTAGCCGACACGCAAAAGCATGTGGTCGTGCTGCGCGAGAGGCTCGCTTGTGAAACCGCCATCCGAGAGGCCAAGACTTCGACGTGCCCAGACATCGTAGACGGGCTGCTTCCCGCTCAGACCAATGCTGTTCCACGCCACAGAGACACGCGCTTTTGTGTCAGACTTGTTTAAGAGCATGATGGCTGTGGTTCCATCGGAGAGGGGCTTGTTGTAGACCTCGATGCCATCGACTGACACGACTTTGTACCCCTGAATCCCTCGTGCATCTTGATTGATGGCAATGACCGGGCGGTTTGTGAGAATTTCACGCACATTGTTTGGCATGTTGCGGAGGTCGTTTCCGGCCATCAGCGGGGATGCCAGCATCGCCCAGAGCGCAAAATGCGTCCGGTTCTGCTTGTCATTCTTGAGGTTGCCGACTTGAAGCATATCGGCATCATTCCAGTGTCCAGGACCGGCAAACTGCCCAAGGCCATTGAAGGCCGGGTGGGTGACGATGGCTCCTGCCGATGTCTCAGCGCAGTAGTAAATCGAATCCATGTTTGGGTAGATGTCATACGATGTGCGCCAGAGCTGCCCGATGTTCTCGCCGCCCCAAGCCCATGCGCCATTACCAAAGTCGGACATACTCAGAATCATTGGGCGTCCGGATTTGCGGATGGCATCGCGGTAGATAGTGTAGTCATCGCTGCTAAGGCGTTTGTTGGCTTCGGCGAAGCAGGAATCGAGCTTGAGGTAGTCCACGCCCCAGCTGGCAAAGGTGTTAATGTCAACCGCTTCGTGCTTGTAGCTACCGGCGAGGCCCTGGCAGGTTTTGATGCCGCGGTCTTCATAAATGCCAAACTTGAGGCCTTTGGAGTGGATGTAGTCGCCGATAGCTTTCATCCCATTGGGGAACTTGGTGGGGTCGCCGATCAGCTCGCCTTTGGATGTGCGCTCTTTTTGCAACCAGCCATCATCGAGGACGAGGTAGTTGTAGCCAGCATCCCGCATTCCGGACTTGACCATCGCATCCGCCGTATCGCGGATCAGCTTTTCATCGATTTTCTGCTCGAAGGCATTCCAGCTATTCCAGCCCATCGGGGGTGTAAGTGCGAGTTTGTTTGACATCCGGGTGCTCCTGATGTGTGTACATTACAGGTCGGATGATGTGGATGGCAAGCAATGCCAACGCTGGTTTACAAACTCATGGTTTTGCCGAACGCAGTGGGTACTGAATGACCTTGAAAAGATGCATATATCTGTGCACTTGGAGGACTGCAAATCCGCTGGAAGACCTACATCGGATGTCGGCTATCAGCGTGATAATCAAATCGTTATAGGGATGCTTTGCATCAGGAGGTTTCTATGAATGTTTCCCACTATGTCGGTATCGTTGCCATCTTAGGCATCGGTTTGGCGGTGGCTCCTGCGGTGAACGCTCAGAGCACGCATGGTGCATTTGCGGTGCGTTTGGGTGTTGGTGTGCCGCTTGATAACAATATGCGCGACTGGAAAAACGCGGATGTGATCAGTGGGTTTACGTACTTTATGAATCACAGCGCGGGTACATCGATGATGACGGGTATCGATGTCGATACCCAGCTGCACACAAAGCATGGGAATAGTGCGCACGCGATGGGGATTACGTACACGGTTCGTAAGCTGATGGGGGATGACAGTGGCGCGCGCAACTACTATGGTGCCGGTCTTGGCGTATACCGGACTGAGTACAAGCCGTTTGATGAGATTTCCACAGCCCAGTCGACATCATCGACAACCGGCGTTACGAATTTTGGTGGTAAAGCGATGATAGGTCGCATGGACAACCGAGGGCGTTTTGCCGAAATGGCCTATACATACACGGGGACCAGCCTGTCAAATGGCCTGAGCGCGACCGTTGGTCTTCGCTTCTAAGCGCGGCGCTTTCGATACAAAAATGCCCGGCTGGTGTGAACCAGTCGGGCATTTGTTTGTCTCACCATTCTATCGATGTTGGTCTCTTATGAACCAGCATTCACCGTGGGCTGCGTTGGTCGATCCGAGCAGAGGACGACTAGAAGGTTGCTGACCATATCTGCTTTTTGGGTGTCGGTTAGCTCTACCACGCCGCGTTCTTTCAGGCGATCGAGCGCTAGCTCGACCATCCCAACGGCGCCTTCGACGATTAGTGTTCGCGCGGCGACGACGGCGCTTGCTTGTTGACGCTGCAGCATCGCGGCAGCGATTTCCTGTGCATACGCGAGATGGCTGATGCGGGCTTCAATCACTTCGACGCCGGCTTTTGCGAGGCTCTCGACGAGGGCGCGCTCGAGAGCTGCGCTGACCTCGGATGTATGCGTCGAGAGCGCGTGTTCGCCAGGCTTATGGGCATCGTAGGGGTATTGCACGGCGACGGCGCGGAGGGCGGACTCGCTCTGGACATTGACGTAGCGTACGTAGTCATCCACTTGGAAGAGGGCTTCGGCGGGGTCGCTCACTTTCCAGACCACGATCGCGCCGATTTCGATGGGGTTGCTTTGTGAGTCGTTGACCTTGAGCTTGGCGGTTTCGAAGTTACGTGCGCGGAGCGAAATGGTCTTCTTGCTGGTGAAGGGATTCACAAACCAAAAGCCATCTTTGGAGACGGTGCCGTTGTATTTGCCAAAGAGGACGAGGACGCGGGACTCATTTGGGTTGATGATCATGATGCCACCGGGGACCATCAGGCCTGCAAAGCCTAGGATGCATGCGAGGAGGATTCGGGTACCATCCCCGCCGGAGGTCACGATTAGGAAGACGCCGCCTACCCAGAGCGCGAGCATCAGGAGGATGCCAATTATGCCCGGGAGTGGTTTGTATTCAATTTGTTTGTACATTCGAGCCTCGATTTACCGGCAAGCAGCCGTTTAGATGTTTGATTGTACGATGTACGTTGAATTTGTGTTGCAACAGGTTTGAGGATGATTTATATGTTTTCATGCCAGACAGTGCACGCCTTGCGGTGTAGCTTTAAAGACATCCAAAGAAGAAAAAGAAAAAACACCCCTCCAAGAAAGCCTCCCGCCGGGGTGTTCTGGCAACGGGCAGCGGACCTAAACGTAAGAGTTACATGGCCGCAGTTCATAGACATCCAACGAAGAAAAAGAAAAAACACCCCTTTGGGAAAGCGTCCCGCCGGGGTGTTCTGGTTTCAAATCAAAGTAAACCTTTAGTCGATCAGCGTTACAAAGTCTTCCAGTGGGCGGCGGACCTAAACGCAAGAGATGCGCTCTCTTAGCTTAAAGACATCCAAAGAAG
>CAIRTT010000118.1 GCA_903881535.1 uncultured Armatimonadota bacterium | reverse complement strand
GTGGAAACGCCCTTTCGGTTAGATGCTCGGACTACGAAGCATCCTTGATTGTGCGAATCCAGATATTACGGAATCGCGTTGCGTTGCTGTGATCCTGCAAACGGATTGGGCCAGGTCCGTGTGGTACGTACGCTGGTGCCGATTTATGATTTGTGTTGCCAAGAATCTCATGATGATTCTGAACAAGAACTCCGTTGTGGACAACGGTTACAAAGCCAGACTTGGTCAGCTTGCCAGCTGCATCAAAGCGCGGGGATGTGTAGAAGATGTCATATGTCTGCCACTCGGTTGGTTTGCGTGCGGCATTAGCCATTGGAGGCTTTTGGCCGTAGATCGCGCCAGCTTGGCCATCGGCGTAGGTTGGGTTCTCATAGCTGTCGAGGACCTGAACTTCGTACTTACCGGATAGGAAGATACCGGAGTTACCGCGGCCTTGGGACTTCTCGCCCTTAGGTGTTGGTGTAGCCCACTCAGCGTGGAGCTGGAAGTCTTCGAACGTTTCGATAGTAGCGGTGTCACCGACGCCTACAACCTTCTCGCCTTCTTCACGGCACATCATCGCGTCGCCAACAATTTTCCACTTCTGGTTGGACCACTTGGAGAGGTCTTTGCCATTGAAGAGGATGATTGCATCCGATGGAGCTGCCACAGGAGCGCCGCCAGGAGCTGGTGTTACCACAGCTGGCACAGGGCGGTTCGCATCATGGACACGCCACTTGGAACCAGTGAAGATGAATGGTGTGTCGGTGTAGCCTTCTTTTTGTTGGACGACGTTCCATCCCAGCGACGATGCGGAGGCTATCACACCCACGGTGATAGCGAGGAGAGCGGTGCGTTTCATGCCAAAGTGTA
Organism: uncultured Armatimonadota bacterium; assembly: GCA_903881535.1. Taxonomy (GTDB): domain Bacteria; phylum Armatimonadota; class Armatimonadia; order Armatimonadales; family Armatimonadaceae; genus CAIRTT01. The sequence goes on along the minus strand of CAIRTT010000118.1, from coordinate 725 downwards.
ATGCTGACCACACGACATTTCAAGCATCAACCAAGCAAAATACCCGGGGATTTATCCTGCGTACGGAATTAGGCTATCTCTGAAGATGTGTTCACATCCCATTAAAGCCACATGCGACCCAAACGGAACGCTATCTAACCATAATGAATAACGTTTTCATTCAAAGCGAAGGGCATCGATTGGATCAAGCTTGCTCGCACGCACAGCCGGATAAATTCCAAAGAACATCCCGACACCTAGGGCAAACGAGAAACCCATCAAGCTGGCCCAGAGTGGCACATACGTCGGCAGGTTATCCTTGGCAATCATTCCGATAATGCTCGAGACGCCGTACCCAAAGCCAACTCCCAGCATCCCTCCGACACCGCTCACCGTCATCGCTTCAATCACAAACTGGACCAAGATATTTGCCCGCTTGGCACCGACAGCCTTACGGATACCGATTTCCCGCGTACGCTCCGTAACGGATACGAGCATGATGTTCATAATCCCGATACCGCCAACAAGGAGGCTCAATCCACCAACGCCACCCATCACGACCTGAAAGAGCATAAGGACCTGGTCCAGCTGTTTAATAATGCCTTCCTGGGTGTCAACGATGAAGTCCTTGGCATTTTCTGGATGCCTTGCTTTCAGAACTGCAAAAATCTGATTGGCCGCTTCCTCACTCTGGCCGGGAATGGAGCGGGCACTGACTGCCGCAACGATACGCGTGTTCGATAGGC
>CAIRTT010000117.1 GCA_903881535.1 uncultured Armatimonadota bacterium | reverse complement strand
TCCTTGATCTTGCTCAGATCTGAGATGTAGCACATGTGGTCACCTTCACGGTTCTTGTCCACATATTCGTAGCGCATCGGTTTTCCAGAAACGGCAGCGATTCGATCGAACGCTTCCAAAATGGAGCAGCTGTTGCTACGCCCACCGCCCAAGTTATAAACCTCGCCAACACGCGGTGCTGCGACAAAGGCATCGATGAACCGTGCAACATCGAGGGAATGGATATTGTCCCGAACCTGCTTCCCGAGATAGCCGAAGACATTGTAGTTACGTTCTTCGAGGTTGCACTTGACGAGATAGGACAGGAAGCCATGGAGTTCCACACCGGAATGGTTTGGCCCCGTCAGACATCCTCCACGCAGACAGCAGGTTGGCATATCGAAGTAGCGGCCATATTCCTGAACCATGATGTCCGCGGCGACTTTACTGGCCCCGAAGAGCGAGTGCTTGCACTGGTCAATCGAAAGTGACTCTCGGATACCGCCAAAGTCAGCATCATCGGCATACTCCCAGCGCGTCTCAAGCTCCTTGAGTGGGAGGTAGTTCGGCGTATCTCCGTACACCTTGTTTGTTGACATGTGCACAAATGGACTTTCCGCCGCAAATTGACGGGTCGCCTCGAGCATGTTCATCGTACCGACGGCGTTGGTATCAAAGTCGGCAAATGGCATCTTGGCCGCAAGGTCATGGCTTGGCTGTGCAGCGGTGTGAACAATGGCATCCGGGCGGACGGTTTCGAGTAAGTTCAGGACGCCATTCCGGTCACGGATATCCACTTCATGATGAACAAAGCTAGGAAGCTGTTGCTGGAGGCGGCTTTGATTCCAGCGGGTATCGCCATTTGGACCAAAGAAGACAGCACGACCGTTGTTATCTGCTCCGTGGATTTCCCAGCCAAGTCCCGCAAAGTGAACGCAGACTTCACTACCAATAAGCCCGGATGACCCCGTAACCAGTAACTTCTTCATTTCTTCAATTCCTCTTGCCTAGAGACTTCCCAGCGCTTCGCCCGGTCAATCCACAAATAAATTGGGCCACGAAACAGGGATGAGTAGAAACCTAGCATCCCGTCACGATACCCCTTCCACTGAATGTAATACAGCACAAACAATCGCAACCCTTGGTAAAAGAGCCTGAACGGGTTTTCCGCCTTCCGTTCATCCATTGTGAGACGTTCAACATCCCGCTGCGTGTAGTAGTTGAACTTTTGAACCACTTCTTCAACAGTGTGATTTGTGTAGTGATCGTATGGATGCTGTAAGTCGATCGAATCAGCGGAAACATCGAGGTCCTCATGCTCCAGCTTGCATGGGTAACGCGCCGTCCCCTTGCGAAACATATGGTTGCGCATACTGCGGCTCGGATGTCCAACCCCCCAGGACATCGGGAGACCAAACATATGATGTCGGCCAAGAAAGCGAATCGTATTGATGTTCGCTGGTGGATTTTCGAGAAACGTCAGGATCTCGTTTTGCAGCTCTGGTGTAAGGACTTCATCCGAATCGAGGCGAATCACCCATTCCGTTGTTGCCGCATCAAAACCGGTGTTTACATTTGCATAAATGTAATCGACTTTATCGATAACCTTTACATTTGTATATTCCGCGCAAAGGGCCGTCGTGCCATCGGTGCTTGACATATCTACGACGATGACTTCATCTGCAAAGCGGATTGACTCAAGCGTTGGGCGAAAGAACGCAGCGACATTCTTGGTTGGAATGATGACGGCAACGGTTTGGCGTGGCATGTTAGCGGGATTCCTCAGAATCAAACCACGCAATGGTTTCTGCAAGTCCGTGATTGATGTCCCATTCAGCCGCAAAACCAAGGGTCTGAAGCCTGGATGTATCCGTCGTCCAGCGCTGTGCATCCCCGATCCAGCTTGCCCCCGTCGTTTCAATTCTGCAGGTCGCGGAAAGGCCACGGGCATCGATGATACGACTGGAGAGGTCAAGAATACTCATCGGGGAGCCCCCCGAGACATTGTAAGCTTGCCCACATTCACCATAAACGGCGAGGTGCAGAAAAGCTGAAACAGCATCACCGACGTACGTGAACTCACGGACCTGTTGACCAGATCCCAAGACGGAAAGTACATCCGGATTGCTTCCCAGTTTTCGCAGGAAGTCCAAAATGACAAATCGGGCCATCCGGGGTCCGTAAGCGTTGAAAATGCGGGCGGCGACACCCGGTACGCCGTAGACGCTGTGATGGCAGTTCATCACATGCTCGGTTGAGAGCTTGCTGAAGCCATATGGGGAGATGGGCCGAAGCGTCGTGGTCTCGCGAATAGGCAACTCAGCAGGTTCACCATAGACAGCAGCGGATGACGCGACCACAACTTTTTTCAAACCCGTTAGCCCGCGGCAAGCACG
>CAIRTT010000116.1 GCA_903881535.1 uncultured Armatimonadota bacterium | reverse complement strand
CAAGTCCAACTGAAAATTGCATCTCATCCTGAAAAACACCGCGTATTTATTGCGGCATCGATGGATTCAGCACGATTTTTCCACCGATTCCCGATTGGAGAACGCGGACATGCGCATCCCGGACATGTTCAAGCGGATACGTCGCCACAACCCGTGGGCGTAGCAAACCATCCAACAAGACCGGATAGAGCTTGCTATGGATTTCCTGACGCTCATCGGATGTCAAATTAAACAACAACATCCCCTGAATGCGGGCATCGCGGCGCATCACATCCCGTGCATTGATCTGAACCGGGCCACGGCTACCAACCACAACCACCGTGCCGCGGTTGTTCAGCAGTGTCAGGTCATTGCCAAGATTGATGTGTGCCGCCATCTCGACAATCGTGTCGATTCCCGTTTGCCCCGCGGGACCCGGCGAACTCACCAACGCGGTTAGCGTGTCGAGATAGCCATCCTTGTCGTGACGAACAACAATGTCCGCCCCATGCGCCAGGAGGATTTCTTCACCTGCATCCGTGCCGCAGCTCGCCGCCACGCGCGCGCCAGCGATTCTTGCCAGCTCAATCGTCGGGATGCCGACACCGCCCGAGCCGCCGTGGACAAAGACCGTCGATGTTGCATTTGTGGATGTATGTTGGTGCAAAGCTGAATACGCAGTCGCGTACGGGATGCCAATCGCGGCGCCTTGGTCAAACGAAATGTTGTCTGGAAGGGGGTAGGTTCGGTCAATATCCACGATGGCAAATTCGGCATACGCGCCGGGAAGCGCTGTACAGGTGTAGACGCGCGTTCCGATAACAGCAGCATCCACGCCTGTGCCTACGGAATCGATGATGCCAGCCGCATCAAAGCCAAGGGATACCGGCATCGGACGGTCGCCATACGCGCCAGACCGCACATAGGTGTCGACCGGGTTAACGCCAGCCGCCCAAACGCGGATACGGACTTGGTTAGGACCGGGCTCCGGCATCGGGATATCCACGACCTCAAGGACATCTGGATTCCCAAACTGTGAAATCTGTACGGCGCGCATTGTCTAACCCTCCGCCGCACATTCTAAGTCATCCGTGACCGTGGTGGAAAGGCGTCGCGTTTATGCTTTCTGAGGAATCCTAAATAGAACAACCGATGGCCCCGGCACGGTGATACGACCGCTGACATCCACACCCTGTTGGGCAACCAAATTGTTATCTGCACCCAGCGTGTAAACGGCTGCTTTGCCCGCGGAGTGTCCATTCAATGCCAATGTAATCGTCCGTGAGCCAGCTTCTTTATTGATGACCATAACAGTCAAAAACTTAGAATTACTTTCAATGGCTGCAAATGCCGAGAGCGCATCAGGCTCTGCTACGGCACAGTGGACCGAGACATCCCCAAATCCATGACCCTGGCCATCCGCGTTTGTGTACATTGACATCGCCTTGTACGCCGGCGAACCCGCCTTTGGACTCGTCCAGCGACAGCCTATGTCTAGCCGTTCGCGTCCGAAAATCCCGAGGATGTCCGCTTGCGACGTTGCGCCGCTGCTATGCTCATCTCCGCCCCAAGAGTATTCCGTAATCCCAATCCGCGTACCAGGGTAGTTGTTTTTGACCCACTCGTGCATCCGGGGAATCAGGCGGACCGTGTCCGAAATCCATGTCTCATCTTTGTACGCTGGATCCCAGAGCGCCCGCGTACTTCGCGCACGTCGCTTGACCATTGCTGGGCTGGTATCACCGCTGAACTCCCCGCCCTGCGGATAAAAGTGAAGGGTAAAGACATCCAAGAGGCGCTTCCCACTCGCTTTCTCCTCCGCAGCGAACTTCTTGAGAAGATAGGTCATCGGGTCGATATTGCCGTGCAGCTTCCGGTCCGGCATCGGCTTGAATGGGTTATTCCAGCCATTTTCCTTGCCGTGTTGCGCATCCCGGGGGGAGTACTGAAACCCCGTCCAGCCCCATTCCTCGGGGCCGCAGACCTGCACTTTGGGCGCCGCCGCCTTGCACATTTTGCTGGTAGCGAGGGAGCGCTGCCAGAGGTCATCGATGCTCACGCCGATCGGAATGATGTCCCTATGCGTTGTATGCCAGAGGCCGGGTTCATTGTCGAGGAGGAGGTATTTGAGGTTTGGAAAGGTCGATGCGAGCTTCTGGACCCAAGGCTTGAAGGTGTCTGGTGTTGCCTGAACACTTGCATCTGCGGCGGCATTTCCAGCAAGTGGTTTGCCATCCGGGCGCTTGCCATTCCCCGCATCCGGGCAGAACTGGGCATCCGTCTTTTCCTGACGCCCGTATTTCGATACCGAGAAGCTCCACGCTTTCTTTCGTCCGGGGGCGGGCTGTGCAATCCAACCAGTCATCGGGATCGTGATCATCGCCGCAGCGCCTGCGGAGCGGGCCTTTGTGCAGAAGTCATCCACAAATGCGCCGGGTTTAGGGTTGTCGTGTGGGATGGTCTCAAAGAACCAGTCTGCGCCTTTGTTGTCGGCATTTGCCATCCAGTTGTAGCGGCTGGTGTTATTCCCACCGAAGCGGTCAACTGGGCAGCGGTAGCCGGGGGCATCCGTTTGGGCGTAACTCGCGCCATAGATTTCGGGTGAGATTGGATGGCGGTTACGAGTGACATCGATGGTGATGACATTTTGTTCCGGGCCTGCGGTCCCCGTGCGGCGGCATCCAGCGACGGCAAGAGCGGCACCACTTAGGAGGAAACTGACATCCTTTGTATCCATACTTGGATTGTCGGACGTAGCCGGGCTGGTCACGAGGATAGTTATCTTCCGATTGTGCGATGCGGCAGATGTAATTCAAATGTAAACGAGTAGAATCCGGTATGGAATGGACTTTTGATCACATCGCGCAGGTCGTGCCGGACATCGCCGCCGCCGTCTCGTTTTATACGGAGCTCGTGCCCGGAAGCACGGTTTTGTATCAGGATGCCACATGGGCATTTGTCGAAGCCGGCGGGGTCAAGCTGGCGTTTGTTGTGCGGGATGAGCATCCGGGACACCTTGCGTGGCGTGTTTCACGTGCCGAGCTTGTGCGTCAGGCTGAAAAGTATGGCAAAGAAACAAAGCTCCACCGGGATGGCACCGAGTCGTTTTACATCGATGGCCCGTGTGGCCAGCACATCGAGATTATTACGTTTGATGGTAGTAATTGGGAGACTGAGACATCCAATAAGTAGGGACCGATACTACTTAGAAACAAGATTTGGAGACCTGCAATGCCGCAAAAGCCACTAACGCTCACTGGAGATATCCGTCTTGCGCACGACCCGACCGTATTTTTCTGCTGTGCTACTCAGACATCTTCAAAATAGAAATCAAAAAATAGAATAGGGACCTGAAATGCCGCAAAAGCCACT
>CAIRTT010000115.1 GCA_903881535.1 uncultured Armatimonadota bacterium | reverse complement strand
GTTATTCGTGTTCCATTTTTCGTAAATCAAGGGGATAAAGTACGTGTTGATACACGTACTGATACTTACCTTGAACGCGTAAAGTAGGAAGAACATGGACCACGAGCAGTATAGCCGGACTGGTGCAAGCACCCCTGTGATGCTTGGCTTTGCAAATAACATCTTTCATGTTTGCATTGTTGTTTTTGGACTATCCACCGCATATCTCTTGTATGGCGTGTTTTTCGGTCTGGGTGACTTTGCATCCTGGGACCGCGCGCGTCAAATTACAATGATGGGAAACATCAACCTCGCGGGTAACGCGATGCTTGCTGCTGCTGTTCTTGGGGCCATCTGCTCGGTAGTCCTGTTCTGGTATGAAGAAGCCGCTGGGTACGTGATTGCAGTACTCGCAGGCGCCTTGTACTTCGGAGTCCCGATGGCATTTGCAAGCATGGGTGGTGAACCCTCTGTTGCGATGCGAATGACCGTTGCGAAGTTTCCAGTAGCTTCCCTTGCGCCTAGTCTTATTGCCGTTATTTTGGTCGTTCGAGACCTGATTGTCCGACTAGTTGGCTCGCTTGAACGTCAAAGCAAAGTTGCATCGGATATGCAATTCGGTACAGATGCCAAACGAGAAGAACGTCCGATGCGGATGTCTCTTATCGGCAAGTGCTGGGAAGGTGCGTACTGCCGGGATTACATTCGCACACACTGTCCAATCTTTCAGGCAAAAGATACCTGCTGGCAACGACGCCGAGGTTGCTACTGTGATGAGGAAATCGTCAACACTGCAACCAAAAAGTCCCGTGGGACCGTTCTTGAGATGGCACCAAATGAATCTCAGAACTACGCAAACAGTACGACGAAAAAGGCTGTCTTTCTCTCCAATGAGCAGAAAGTTGAACGTTGCCGCAACTGCATCATTTATAACGAGCATCAGCGTGAAAAATACAAGGTCCTGCTTCCGGTCGTGATGGTTGTTGCCATTGCTTTGTGCGCCTTTCTTGGCTACCAGATGCGGGATTCTGTTGGAAGTGCGATGAATGTGATAGAGATGACAATTCGGCGTTTTGCGTTTACCGGAGATCCGACAACCGTTATTAAGGTTGCAAAGCCAAATGAAAGCGCTGTATGGGCCTTTGTACTGGCAGGGTCAATCATGGTAATCGCGAAAATCATCCAAGTGCTTGAATGGGCCATATTTGAGAAGAAGTGGTAACGATGGATACAAGTTTGATTGAAGCCTATGCGGCAGCTATGACGTCTCAGCCGCAAATGACAGAACTCGAAATCATCGCGGATGGAATCCACGTTCGCCTACGCAGGAACATAGCTGTCGCAGATGCTACACATGAGCTTCCTAGTGATTTGGTGGATCATGTTGTTGAAAAAGATGCATTTTTAAAAGTGACCGCACAAAGTGTTGGTCTCTTTGTTCCCACAGAGCCGGCATTCGAAGTCGGAGATGTCGTGGATGGCACACGTTCGCTTGGAGCCATTGACACGGTTGGAATTACCACTGCCATTATCTCCCCGGTGACTGGTGTCGTTGCTACAGTACATGTCGTGTCTGGGCAGCCTGTCGAATATGGACAGGTAATGTTCGAACTTTTGGAAAGCAAAGCGCATTGAAACGCGGCTTTACACTTGTTGGGACGCTCATCACAATCGCAATCATGGCAGTTCTTGCTGTTTTTGTCGTTCGGTATGTATCCGGTGGTGGCGGAGTTGATTCGGCAGGCCGTAAGGTCGCAACACCTACGCAGCGTGCGCGAATCACAGCTGGAAATGAATACATCTCACAGATTCAACAAGCTATCACCATGTATAAAATGGACCATGATGACCAGCTTCCCTCAACGCTTGCAGAGCTCAAGCCATATGGGGTGACAGAACAAATGATTGTTGATCCCAACACAAAAGCTCCTCTGAACTATGATGCCGCGACTGGGATTGTGAGTCAATCTGCGGGTTTCATATCCACCACAAATCCTTGATGGAGATTGACGGTACATTGATGTTTAAGAAAGTTCTAATTGCCAATCGTGGTGAGATAGCGGTCCGGGTTATCAGGGCCTGTCGAGAATTGGGTGTCGCAACGGTCGCGATACATTCCGACGCCGATACTGATTCCTTACATGTTCGACTAGCCGATGAAGCGGTTTGTGTAGGTCCAGCTGCGAGCAAGGACTCTTACCTCAATATCCCAAACATTGTTGCTGCAGCCCGTAACACAGGGGCCGATGCGGTTCATCCTGGCTACGGCTTTCTTTCCGAAATGGCAAGTTTTGCAGAAATCTGCAATGCAATTGGTGTTAAATTTATTGGTCCACCTGTAGCTGCCATCGAACAAATGGGTGATAAAGCAACTGCAAGGGAAACCTCACTTGCTGCCGGGGTTCCTACTGTTCCTGGGTCGGATGGCCTGTTGACATCCGATGAAGATGCGCGCCGCATCGCTGGGGTTATTGGCTATCCTGTTGTAGTGAAAGCTACCGCTGGTGGTGGTGGCCGAGGTATTCGCGTCGCGTGGTCTGAAGAAGAACTCCTCAAAGGTCTTAAGGTTGCACAGGCGGAAGCAGAAGCCGCCTTTGGTAATGCAGGGGTTTATCTTGAGAAGTACATCACGGACATGCGGCATATCGAGGTGCAAATCCTCGCTGACGAACATGGCAACGTAATTCATCTTGGCGAACGGGAATGTACCGTGCAAACGGTTCGACACCAAAAGGTCGTCGAGGAAGCTCCGAGTGTGTCCCTCACACCAGAGCAACGGTCTGCAATGGGTGATGCTGCTGTTCGTGCAGCAAAGGCGGTCGGCTATACAAATGCCGGCACAGTCGAATTCATTTACACTCCAAACGGTGAGTTCTATTTCATGGAAATGAACACCCGTATTCAGGTGGAACACCCAGTAACAGAGGCAGTCACTGGCATCGACCTCGTAAAGTGGCAGATTAGAATTGCCGCCGGTGAGACCTTGACCATTGCTCAAGATGATGTCAGCTGGAATGGACACTCGATTGAGTGCCGGGTAACCGCTCAGAATCCATCCAAGGGTTTCGCACCCAGTGCCGGAAAAATGGCAAGCTTCATTATGCCGGGTGGCTTGGGCATCCGCGTTGATTCACAGTGTTACTCCGGCTATACCGTCCCTCCATACTATGACTCCAATCTTGCCAAATTAATCGTATGGGCACCATCGCGTGAGGAAGCCATCATCCGGATGGAATGTGCACTTTCTGAAGTTACCGTCGAAGGCTTGCCAACAAACGTATCCTTTTTGAAAACCATTCTGGAAGATGATCGCTATCGGACAAATGCTATTTCTACCAAGTTTCTACCAACACTGATGGATGAGCTAGGGTTATAGTTGATGACTGTAACTATCTCCGAAATTGATCACCAGTTCCTAAAGAGCATTGAGGGAAATGCACGCCTATCCGATAGTCAACTTGCGTCTATACTCGGATGCGATGTAGACAACGTCATTGAAATACGGGCTCGCCTTGAAGCCCTTGGCGTCATTGCTGGATACCGGACGCGTATTAAGTGGGATGTTGTAACAACTCCAGCAGTTGAGAGCTTTATCGATCTTGCTGTTCAACCGGAACGTGGATACGGTTATGATCGTATTGCGGATCGTATCAAGCAGTTTCCTGAAGTCGTCAGTGTACATTTGGTGACTGGATCGCAGGATCTTCGTGTTGTGGTTCGCGGGCAAACAATGCAAGAAGTAGCCAGCTTTGTAGCCGAGCGTCTGGCAACAATCGATGGTGTACGCGGCACAGCGACCAGATTTGTCCTCAAGTGCTACAAACAAGAGGGGGATGCTTTTGCACGACCTGGTAACGATGAGCGTCTGGCGGTAGCGCCGTGAAAAGTTTATCTACGACGGTTACGAATCTGCCTGCATCTGGTATTCGAAAGTTCTTTGATCTTGTGGCAGAGCTGGATGATGTCATTTCCCTTGGTGTTGGAGAACCGGATTTTGTGACTCCTTGGAGAGTCCGCGAAGCGGCCATTCATAGCCTTGAACAGGGGCGTACGACGTACACAAGTAACTATGGTCTCTTAGAGCTGCGGGATGCCATTGGGCAACAGATTGCAGGCCGCTACGGCGTAAATTACTGTCATCGCAATGAGGTTCTCGTTACCGTTGGTGTGTCCGAGGGACTCGATGCAGCATTTCGGGCGATTCTAAATCCTGGCGATGAGGTTCTGGTTCCAGAGCCTTGCTATGTTTCCTATGCACCCTGTGTGTTGTTCGCAGGAGGAACTCCGGTTCCCGTGCCGACAAGCGCTGCCGATGGCTTTAAGGTTCAGGCAGATAACCTGTCCGCTTACATCACGCCAAAGACCAAGGCAATCCTTCTTAGCTATCCCACAAATCCAACCGGCGCTGTAATGGGACGTCAGGAACTTCAGGATGTCGTAGATGTTGCCATTGCAAATGACCTATACATCCTTTCAGATGAAATTTACGACCGCTTGTCCTACGATGCTCCACACGTTTGCGTACCATCTCTAGCCGGTGCAAAAGAACGGACAATCCTACTTAACGGGTTTAGCAAAGCCTATGCGATGACTGGATGGCGTGTGGGATATGTCTGTGCTCCTGCGCCGATTATTGAAGCGATGATGAAAATTCATCAGTACACCATGCTTTGCGCACCAATTACTTCACAGATTGCTGCTCTCGAAGCTATCCGAAATGGCGAACGGGATGTTACTGACATGGTCGAGGACTATGATCGGCGCAGGCGGATGTTTGTTGCAGGACTAAACCGCGTTGGTGTTCCTTGTGAACTTCCTGGTGGAGCTTTCTACGCATTCCCGAATGTTGAACACACTGGACTCGATGCCTCCACCTTTGCTGAGCGGCTCCTTCAGGAAGAACGTGTCCTTGTTGTCCCTGGTGATGTCTTTGGCCCCGGTGGGACAGGACATGTTCGCTGCTGCTACGCAACGGCGCCAAAACTTCTGGAAGAGGCAATCGTACGGATTGGCAACTTCGTCGCGAGGCTGAAGTAGAGCGGGATAACTGGGGCTGGTCTCGTAACTAATCAGCGATCAGGCTGCACGGCGTTTACTCTAGCGCATCTATTTGACCGGCCATAAGCTCCCACTCAGTCATCAGCTCCTCCAATGCTTTTACCGTTTGTTCATACAGCTTTGCATCGGCGATTGCACTGTCTGGGCTCGCCGGAGCAGATAGCCGCCCCTCAATCGTTGCCAGCTCCGTTTCTGTTTCGCCAACCTTTGCTTCCAGTGATTCCAGCCTTGCTTGTAACTTTCGCTTGTCGCGGCTACGCTGAAGCGCACTTTGTGCAGGCTGCGTAACAATCTGGTCGGTACCTTTCTTTCGTACTGGCTGCGCCTCGGCCGCTGCAACGGCATCGCGCCACGCAGAATACGGCATGTCATACAGCGATACATTTCCCGTTCCATCAAAGTAGAGGGTCTTGTTTGTCGTCTCATCAAGAAGACTACGGTCGTGGCTGATGACAAGCAACGTGCCGGCAAAGCGCGCCAGTGACTGCGCTAGAGCATCGCATGAAAAAACATCCAAATGGTTCGTTGGCTCATCCAATATAAGGAGGTTGGCAGGCGACAACACCATTAATGACATCGCAAGCTTTGCACGCTCACCTCCAGAAAGACCAGAGACGGGCTTGAAGACATCCTCACCGGTAAAGAGAAACTTCGCCAAATGCGTCCTGCACTCAGCAATCGTAAGACCAGCACGATCGTAAAACGCATCGAGGAGAGATTCGTCATCCCCGAAGTCATCCTGTTCCTGCTTATGGTGCGCGACCTTGACTCCGTGGCCAGTTCGGATATGGCCTGAGTCAATGTCATCGTCGCCGATGAGCATGTTTATCAGTGTTGTCTTCCCTGCACCATTGGGGCCAACAACGCCGACACGGTCTCCCCGTCGGAGCGTAAAGTTCGCATTCCTGACAATCGTCCGGTCGCCAAAGCTCTTGCAGAGGTTCTGCGCAACGACGACATCCAAACCGCTACGACCAGCATCTCCAACAGCCGCCCGCATCATCGCACCATCGTCCATCGGGCGGTCAATCCGGTCTAAGCGATTCAGGACCTTCTGACGGCCCATCGCGTTTCGGGTGTTCTGACCGGCCTTGTTTCGCCGGATGTACTCTTCTGTTTTTTGGATATGAAGTTGCTGTTTAAGGTACTCATCGAGTTGTTGCTGACGCTCTGCATCGCGTCGTTTACGATACTCACTGTACGCACATCCATAAACGGTAACTCTCTGCACATCCACTTCCCAGGTTGCCTTGGTTACCCGGTCGAGGAAGCGGCGGTCGTGGCTGACGACGAGGACGGCCCCGGGAACCTGTACGAGGAAGTTCTCAAGCCACTCAATAGCTTTGATGTCCAAGTGGTTAGTTGGTTCATCCAGAATCAGGACCTCTGGGCTTGTCGCAAGCAAGCGGGCCATTGCTAGGCGAGTTTTTTCACCTCCGGAAAGCACTGCGACCTGTTTGTCCCAGGTAGATTCCGGAAAACCGAGGGCTTTCAGGGATGCGTGCAGCCCATCAACGGCAAAGTGCCCTCCGAGATACTGATGACGATCTTGAGCGGCTCCTAGTGCCTCCGTAAGCTCCTCATCGGAAGGGTTTTCAGCGAGGGCTTTCTCTGCATTACGTAGCTCGGCTTCCGCATCCGCCACCGCCGAAAGTGCAACTTCCGCTGCCTGAATGACCGTTTGAGATTCATCAATCGACTGAATTTGAGACAAGTAGCCTATGCGGATTCCTTTGGCGATGTGAATGTTGCCGCTGGCGGGCTGTTCGATACCGAGTATCGCTTTCAGGAGCGTGGTTTTACCACCACCATTTCGCCCAACAATCCCAATCCGCTCGCCGCGAGCGACCGAGAGGGAAACGTTTTCAAGAATCGTGTCCGGGCCGTATTCCATCGTCAGGTCGGAAATTGTAATGAGGCTCATATCGACGCATAGTTTACCTTGCACGTGAGGAACCACACTGGATACCCTTTGGTACACTACCTTATGGACACTCCATTGGATGTTGCCGAGGCGGCACTTGAACCGGTTGTGCGGATGCCGTATATGAACCGGGAGCTGTCGTGGCTAGACTTCAATTCCCGCGTTTTGGATGAGGCGTTTGACACCAGACATCCATTATTGGAGCGGGTTAAGTTCCTTGCGATCTTTGGCAGTAATCTCGACGAATTTTTTATGGTCCGAGTGTCGGCGCTACAGGCGCAACGCTCCACTGGGATGGTTGATCGTGGGGCGGATGGCCTTACGCCTGCGGAAGCACTTGAGAAAATCGGCTCCAAAACGGCGACACTTGTAGAGCGGGCACAGCAATGCCGGCGGCAGCTCATTCATGAGCTGACTAGCAAGGGAATTCGCGTCATGGATGTTGCCCGACTCCCTGAAAAAGAGCAGGCAACGCTGTCTTCCTACTTTGATGACCATATTTATCCAATTCTGACACCGCTTGCCGTGGATCCTGGGCATCCCTTTCCACACATCTCAAGTCTCTCCCTCAACCTAGCTGTCACACTCGATGATGACGGTATGGAGCGATTTGCACGCGTTAAGGTTCCTGCTACACTCCCTCGACTGCTAACAGTAGGGGACCGCGTCGCACCAACGTATGTCTGGCTTGAGGATGTTGTGTCCAGTCACATCGGGAGGCTTTTCCCTGGATATGTGGCAACGGGAGCATATCCATTTCGGGTTACACGCGATGCTGATGTTGAAATCCGTGAGGCGGAGGCAGAAGACCTGATGCAGGCGGTGACTGCAGATATTGAACGCCGACACTTCAGTTTTGTGACTCGCCTCGAAGTTTCAAGTGAAATGCCGGTGCACATTCGCCAGCTGCTTGTCCAAGGTTTGGAAATGGATGCCCGTAACGTTGCTGTCAGTTCAGAAACAGGACCTGGAGTGCTTGGTGTTTCGGCCTATATGGAGCTTGTTGGGCTTCCATACCCGGACCTGAAAGATGCTCCACATGTCCCAAGAATCCCGGACTTGTTTACCAGCGGAGAGGACATCTTCTCGCTAGTCGCCCGTGAGGATGTTCTCTTACATCACCCGTATGACAGCTTCAACCCGGTGATCCAATACGTTCAGGAAGCCGCACGTGACCAGGATGTCCTCGCCATCAAGCAAGCCTTGTACCGCGTAGGGACAAAATCTCCAATCGTCCAGGCGCTGATGGAAGCCCGTGATGTCGATACACAGGTTGCCGTGCTCGTTGAGCTAAAAGCCCGCTTTGATGAACAAAATAACATCGCATGGGCACGCCGCCTAGATGAAGCAGGCGTTCACGTTGCCTATGGACTCATTGGCTTGAAGACGCATGCCAAAATTCTGCTCATCGTACGACGTAACCCAGATGGCAGTATTCGACGATTTGTTCACCTTGGTACGGGAAACTACAACGCGACGACGGCACGCATTTATACGGACTTCGGGCTGATGTCAGCCGATCCTGATCTTGGCGCGGATGTTTCCGACCTCTTTAATGTCCTAACTGGGTATTCAAAACAAAAGACATTCCGTAAACTTCTGGTGGCCCCTCTCAACCTGCGTGAGCGCTTGGTCGAGATGATCCGGCGAGAAGCACATCATGCCCGTAAGGGCAGGACGGCAAGAATTATCTTCCAGATGAATGCCTTGGTAGATGAGGAAATGATTCGCGAGCTCTACGATGCGAGCCGGCATGGTGTACAGATTGATTTGATAGTCCGAGGAATCTGCTGCCTTGTACCGGGCCTGGATGGTTGCTCAGAGAATATTAGAGTTATCTCAATCGTTGGACGGTTCCTGGAACATGCCCGAATCTACTACTTCCACAACCATGGGGACACTCAGTTGTGGATGGGGAGTGCTGACCTGATGACCCGTAATCTGGATCGCCGTGTCGAGGTCGTCTTTCCGGTTGAACTCGAACGACATAAACACTATGTTGTCGAGCAGGTCTTACTGACGATGCTGTCTGATACGGCGCAGGCACGGCAGCTGACACCTGATGGACAGTGGGAGCGCCTACGGCCCAGTCCTCGCAAACGACGCGTTGATTCTCAACAGATGTTTGTGGTCGGAAAGAAACGCCGCCGCAACGCTTCTATAAAAGGCGAGTAAATGTCAGCACGGGTGTCGTGAACCAAGCAAAATTGAACACACGGGGAGAATCGGCGCCTCCTTCGATAGTTCGTATACCGATGCCTGCAGAGTAGTCATTGCTGATCAAGTAATTTGCGCGAACTCCGAGATCGATTGCCCGTCCAGGGCCACCGCCAAGGGCATCCAAATCAAATGTCATCGTGCTCCGTGGTGAGAGCTGCCTCTTACCGGCGATGTGAACCAAGGGAACCCATCCGAGATTGGCTTTAGCCGCGCTGACCGTTGGCTGGGACAACGAAATGGTCGCATCCCTTACCTTCATCGTGCCGCCTAACTCAAGCTGCCAACCTGCTGTCGTCTTCCATGGCTTGCGGTAGGTAAAGCGATACGAGTGGAACTCATACAGGACATCTGTTGGAACGCCTGCAGCAAAGGTTACATCCTTGAACGTGGATGCTTCGCCAAGCGAACCCTGACCATGAATGCTGAGAGGAGCGTAGTACAACCGGAAGGTACCTTTTCGGACAGGGACTTCTATCTGTACACGGCTTGCATTGGATGCCTCATTCCGGCCGATCAGGTTCCGGAGGTTAAGGTATGTGCCTCCATCGCCGGGAATCCGCGCAACGTTTCGCAATGTGAAAACCGGCCCATATTCAGCGATGATCGCCGGTCTTGGTGGAAGAGGAGTGTCCATATGGTCCTAACGCCGGCAGAGCCTCTTTAGTTCCTCTAGAATGCAATGTGTTTGACCCAGATGCGATGCTTTCCAAACTGATGCGAAGTCAGGATTACGATGGACAACTTGTCTATCGGCATGTCCTTCCAGCTGTCCGGGCATCACCTGAGCCTTTGGTGCCGCCGTTTAACCCAGAGCTCGCGGATGCGTTTCAGCGGTTGGGGATTACTGACCTGTGGGCACATCAGCGAGAGGCCATCGACTTACTGCGCAGTGGCTTTAACACCGTCATCACAACACCAACCGCAAGTGGCAAGTCACTTTGTTACAACGGGCCGGTGTATGAGCATTTATTGGCAAATCGGGATGCACGGGCGCTGTATCTGTTTCCAACAAAGGCACTCGCATACGATCAAGCACAAAAACTGACCCAACTTGAGCTCTTTGGACGTGTGCCACATGCCACCTACGATGGCGATACGCATCGGGATGAACGGTCCGCGATACGACGGGCCGCTAGGATTGTCCTAACGAACCCAGACATGTTACACGTGTCGATTCTTCACAATCATGCGCTGTGGTCGCATTTCTTCCGGAACCTGTCCTACATCGTTGTAGATGAAGCCCATGCATATCGTGGCATCTTCGGAACCCATGTTAGCAGTATCTTCAGGAGACTTACGCGTTGGTGTGAGCACTATGGCTCGACGCCGCAATGGGTGGTCACAAGCGCCACCGTCGGGAACCCTGTTGAGTTTGTCGGAAAGCTCACGAAACAAAGTGTCATTCATGTCAATGGTGGGGATGCTCCCCGCGGGCGTCGGGTATTTGCGATGTGGAATCCTCCGGTCACAAAAGGCGCAGCTCCAAAACGTCGTGGAGCTGGCGGCGAAGCCGCCACGCTTGCGGCTGCACTGGTCAAACAGGATGCACGTACCATCGTCTTTACGCGTGCTCGGCGTTCCACCGAATTGTTGTACAAGGCTTGGGTGTCGATGGTTTCGGCAACGATAAACGGCGAAGCTTTAGCGGAGCGCATAACGCCTTACCGGGCGGGCTACACAAAAGAACAGCGACGCGACATCGAGCAGCGTCTGTTCTCCGGAGAGCTTATGGGCGTTGTCGCGACATCGGCGCTCGAGCTTGGAGTCGATATTGGCTCACTCGATGCGGCAGTCATATCGGGATACCCTGGGACGATTGCGAGCACATGGCAGCAAAGTGGACGGGCCGGGAGACGGGAAACAGAGTCCCTCACCATTTTGGTTGCATCAGACAATCCGCTGGACCAATTTCTAATGCGACATCCAACATATCTCTTCGAAACAGGGGTGGAAAATGCGGTCATCAATCCAGACAACCCACATGTTGTCGGTGCCCACATTTGTTGTGCTGCTGATGAAGGATTACTTGGACAAGAACAGATTATTGGGATGTTTGGTGAGCGTGCAGGGTATGCAATCGGGTTGTTAGAAAAAAGTGGAGTTTTGCGTTTCGATGGTAATTTTTACCGCTACATCGGACCACCGCGGGCGTGGGATCAATTCAGTATCCGTTCGGCGGATGGAACGCTTTACGTGGTGTTGACTTCCGATGGACTTACGATCGGAACTGTCGAGGGCCATCGTGTCAATGAGGAGCTCTTTGTTGGTGCGTTTTATTATCATCAAGGGATTGCGTACGAAGTTGTAACCCTTGATCGCACAAAACGCCAAGCGACAGTGGCTCGTGCAAACCGTGATTACATTACAAACGCGAGATCAACAGGTTCTATCGATGTCATAGAAACGCAAGGCTCGAAAGAAGTCGGCGAGACCATCGTGTATTTTGGTTTGGTCAAAGTCAAGCGCCGAGTGACTGGGTATGAGAAGCGCGGACTAGGCTCCGATGATCCTCCCGAAGTCGTTGAGCTTGATATGCCAGAGACTGAGTTCGTAACCACATCCGTTTGGTATCCGGTCACGCCAGACACGGAGCGTACACTCGGGATGCTCGGTGCTGATTTGCCAGGGACAGTCCATGCGGCTGAACATGCTGCCATAGGGATCCTCCCTCTGTTCGCGCTCTGTGACCGTAATGATATCGGCGGGGTTTCAACGCCTTATCATGCCCACGTAGGTGGACCAGCGGTGTTTGTGCACGATGCCGTCCCGATGGGAGTTGGTATTGCTGAGGCTGGTTTTCGCGTCGCGAGAGAGTGGCTTAGCGCAACTGCATCGCTGATTAGTGGTTGCCCTTGTGAATCAGGCTGCCCCGCTTGCATCCAATCTCCAAAATGTGGGAACAATAATGCCCCATTGGATAAGGCTGGTGCCGCTGTTTTGCTAAAGAGACAATTTGTTAATGTCTCAAGTGATTGACGAGAGTTAGTTTTTCGCAGCACGCTCGGTAGCGATGATTCGAACGTACAATATCTGGGTCATGGATGTGTCAGGTATGTTGGTTTTGGGCTGCGGTGGAGGATAACCCTATGGTGGCGAAGCGTGCGGGAAAACTTGGAAATGCAGCGGCGGCAATAGGCGTAATTTCTCTTTGGATGGCTCCACAAACCGTGATTGCGCAAGCTACCAAACAAGACACGAGTAAGCTGCGAAATCAGGTTCAGGCTCTCCAAAACCAAATGCAGCAGACCCGACAGGAGCTTCGTGGTGCGCGTCGTACCGAGTCGATTATCGCTGATGAACTTGACCGTAATCAGAGTGCGTTGAAATCGACCAGAAACCAGCTGCAGGAAACCAAGTCGCGCCTTGCACGAACCCTTTCAGAATCCGACCAAATTACGATCGAACTGAAGCGCTGTGAGGATTTGCTCAAAGCTCAGGAATTGCAATTAGCTAAGCGCTTGGTGGCCAACTATCGACAAGGTCCTGTGCGCTACATTTCAGTTTTGCTTGGTTCCCGCTCAATGGCAGAACTCAGCACGCGTGCACAATTCGTGCGATCAATCGTTAAGCATGATGCTTCCCTCATCGCATCGGTGAAATCTGATCGAGCAAAAGTTGTCCGCTGGAAAAAGCAAGTGGATGACAAAGCACGGGAAATTGCAGACCGAAAGAATGAACTTGGAAGTCAGCAGCTCGAAGAAGCTCAGGTCGTGCAGCGTCGCCGGGGATTGCTC
Organism: uncultured Armatimonadota bacterium; assembly: GCA_903881535.1. GTDB lineage: Bacteria > Armatimonadota > Armatimonadia > Armatimonadales > Armatimonadaceae > CAIRTT01. Next base: position 1,789 of record CAIRTT010000115.1, on the reverse strand, counting down.
GAGGAAGCACAGCAGATACGTGAGGCTCTTGAGCAGGAACTACGTGACCTTGCGGCAGACTCACGTGCCATCTCAGCTCGTATCAGGGCGATGGAGCGCACGGCCGGCGGTAAGGCACGCCTCAATAAAAAGTTCAGTGGTAGCTTCTCCCAACCAGCAGATGGTCCTATTACCTCTAACTATGGAATGCGCTTTCACCCGATTCTGAAGCGGAATCGGATGCACACCGGCATCGACATCGGAGCAGGCTCAGGATCTCCAATTCGTGCAGCCGCAGCGGGAACGGTTACCTTCCGTGGAACGATGTCAGGGTACGGGAACGTAATTCTAATCGACCATGGTGGCGGAACATCTACCTTGTATGCACACTGTTCATCTTTGGTTGCACACGAGGGCCAGCAGGTGTCTCAAGGTCAACTCATTGCACGTGTCGGTTCAACCGGCCGTGCAACAGGTCCGCACCTTCACTTCGAAGTTCGGCGAAATGGTGAGCCGGTTAATCCGAGATAACCGACTATGTCAATGGGGGAGCAGATCTGGTGATCAGAACCATAATTAGGTGGGTCTTAGCTGCGGTTGCGATGACTGTGGCTGTCAAAGTAGCAAATGGTGCAGGGATGAACGGCGTGCGAATAGATAATTTTGCCGCTGCATTAGTCTGCATCGCTGTCCTTTCATTGGTAAATGCCATCCTCAAACCGATTGTGAATGCTTTGGCATGTGCAATCAATCTGATGACCTTCGGATTATTCCGGTTGGTCATCAATGGGATCATGTGGTTGCTTGTCAGCCAGCTTGATTTGGGTCTGCATGTGACAGGGCTGCTCGATGCCATTGTTGCCAGCATCGCGCTGACAGTGCTTGGGTGGATACTTGACTTAATTGTTCCTGCGAAGTCACGGGGTGATGAATGAAAAATCCTCTAGTGCTCCTTACTGGCATGAGTGGAGCTGGCAAGTCCCTCGCAGCCAGCGTCTTTGAAGATATCGGCTGGACCGTCATCGACAACCTTCCCGCTGCCTGGATGCAGCTTCTTGGCCCGGTGATTGACCGTCCACTCTGCATCATTTGCGATACAAGGGGCGGCGACTTAACCGGTGTACACGCGGCCATCGCAAACTGGCAAGTCAAACCAACTGTAGTTTTTCTGGATGCGACAGATGAAGTTCTGGTTCGGCGCTTCAAGGAAACACGCCGCTCACATCCAATGTTCACCGTTAGTGGCGGAATCATTCCTGCGATTGTTGCCGAGCGACAAGCATTGTCATCGCTTAAGGCAGAGTCAGATGTCACGATTGACACAACAGTGCTTACCGCTCTTCAGCTGCGTCAGGCACTGCGTCAGCGGTTTTCACTTGATCAGGCATCCGAATCCAGCCTTATCGTTTCTGTCGTTTCCTTTGGCTTCAAGCATGGCTCCCCGTTAGATGCCGATCTCGTCTTTGATGTCCGCTTCCTGCAGAATCCTTTTTATGTCGCTGAACTTAGGCTTCATTCTGGATTGGATGAAGATGTACAGCACTACATCGACAGGGATGAACGGACGTCCGTTCTTCTCCAAAAGCTGTCTGATCTGGTTGAGTGGACGATTCCGCATTATTCCAATGAAGGTAAGGCCTATCTGACCATCGCCATCGGGTGTACAGGGGGACGACATCGGTCTGTCTATATCGCTGAACGGCTTGGAGCATATCTTCGCGACGCTGGGGTGCGTACGATTATTGATCATCGGGATGTCAACAAGGGGCATCAATAATGCTGAATGACACACGACAGGTAATCTCGTCAT
>CAIRTT010000114.1 GCA_903881535.1 uncultured Armatimonadota bacterium | reverse complement strand
GGCGGCTCAGTCCATGCAATTAATATCGACCCCAGCGGAAGTGGAATAACACTTTCAGCGGGAGGCTTCAACCCTATCATCGCCAGTGCCGGCTACCTCGGCGCAACGCTTTACGGTGCTTTTATCCTGTGGATGCTCCGAAAGGGTGCACACGGATCACGCCTCCTCGGCCTGACGGCTGTCTTTGTCGCGCTTTCAACCGTCGGTGGACTTTTGCATCCATTCACTCTCCTGACCGGTTTGCTGATCACTGCCGCCTTAATGGGCCTCGCGACAAAGCTGCCTCGCCATGCGGCCAACTGGGCAGCATCGTTTGTCGGTGCGCAATTTGCGATGAACGCGCTGATCGACCTGAACACGCTCTGGGTGCTTTCGGTGTCGGATTCCACTCCCACGGATGCGCAGAATATGTTCAAGATGACGATGATTCCTGCAGGCTTCTGGGCCACCTTGTGGCTTGGGATGTCCCTCTGGATTCTGTGGAGAATGGTCATCCGGCCCGCCGTTAAAAGCCGCTGATGGTTCCATCTGATCAAGCATCGATGGATTCAGAGTTTTACTTTCGCAAGGGCAAGATGCTTATTCTGTGCATCGGATGCTTTCTGTTTGTCGCGATGACACCGCTGGCAATCCTTTTGTCTACCAAGTCGGGAATTGCAGGCATCTTGTTTCAAGCAGTTTGGGTCACCGCCAACCTCCTGTTCTTTGGAACCGGATTCATCTGGACGCTTCGCGCGCTGATCAGCCCCAAAAGACCTGCATTAATCATTTCCGAGTATGGAATTACGGACTATGCATCCGCATTCAGCGCAGGATTTATCCCGTGGGGCTCTGTCGAATCCATCACCGTTGGTCCCGTGGTAACGATAACCATCAAGGATTTGAAGACTAACCTGCGTCATCTCCCACCGGTTAGGCGCTGGTTTCAGACCACAAATGTGGCCTGTTTTGGAGGGGTGATGTTCTCTACCACCCTCTTAAGTACGGATATTGGAGCCTTAGAGGCTGCATTCAAAACGGGTTATGAGCGCTGGTCCGCTGCATCATCGGATGCCTGAACACCGGACAGTTCTCCCCGCAGCTTCGCCAGACGGTCCGCAAGCTTTGCCTCAACCCCGTGGCGTGTCGGCTCATAAAAGCGCTGGTCAACCACAGAATCGGGGAGGTACTGCTGCGCCGCATACCCGCCGGGAACATCGTGGGGATAGATATACCCAGTCCCGTGCCCGAGAGCCTTCGCCCCTTTATAGTGGGCATCGCGAATATGCTTTGGCACGCCGCTGAAATCCAGCTGTTTGACAGCACTTGTTGCTGCGCCAATCGCTTTAGTCGCCGCATTACTCTTCGGGGCAAGTGCAAGCCACAGCGTCACGTGGCTGAGCGTTAGTGCGCATTCTGGCATCCCAATGGTTTGCGTCGCCTGGAAAGCTGCCATCGCAAGCGGCAGCGATGAAACATCCGCGCAGCCGATGTCTTCACTTGCAAGAATCACCAGCCGGCGCGCGATAAAGCGTGGGTCTTCGCCAGCCTCGAGCATCCGCGCGAGGTAATAGACAGACGCATCCGGGTCGCTGCCACGAATACTTTTGATGAATGCGCTGATTGTGTCGTAGTGGGCATCCCCGGTTTTGTCATACCCAATCGCGCGCTGGCCCAGCGCCGCTTCGACATCAGAGAGGGTGATTTCTGTGGCGGGCGCTTCCACGTAATCCGCTGCCGTCTCGAGTCCACCAAGGGCTGTACGGGCATCCCCATTACAGGCCGCAGATAAATAAGTAAGGGCATCCGCGCAGATCGAGAGCCCCCGCTCCCCGAGGCCTCGCTCCGTATCGGTGAGTGCGCGGGTGATGACGTCGGCGATGTCATCGGAGGTGATGGCCGTAAATGCAAAGACACGTGCCCGGGACAGCAGTGGCGCATTGACGGCAAAGTAGGGATTTTCTGTGGTTGCGCCAATCAGGACGATGGTGCCATCCTCGACGTGGGGAAGAAACGCATCTTGCTGTGCACGGTTAAAGCGGTGGATTTCATCCACAAAAAGCAGTGTCCGCTTGTTTCGGATACGCCTAAGTTCTTTTGCAGCATCGATCAGCTTGCGGACATCCGCGACGCCTCCCGTCACCGCAGAAAAGTTTGCAAATGCCGCTTTGGTTGTCCGTGCGATCACGGATGCGAGCGTTGACTTTCCGCATCCGGGAGGGCCATAAAAAATCGCGGAGCGCAGCTGATCCCGCTCGATGGCTAGGCGGAGCGGCCGACCGGGTCCAAGAAGGTGGTTTTGTCCAACGATTTCATTCAGCGCTACGGGACGCATCCGGGCTGCCAGTGGCGCATCCGCAAGCTGAGCAGCCGCTACATTAGCCGCGGCTTGCTCAGAGTCAGAATCATCGAATAAGTCCACACCATGATTCTACGTAGGTTTACGATAGGAATCCATTGGGTGTAGATGTATTGGATTCGTAGACATCACAAATGCAGTGAGACAACAACACACCATATGTAATTCCAAAAACCAGGGTAGCTCGTTAGCGCAGACTCTTCGTAATTCCCATTGGACATTCCAAAAGTGGAACATTCCCCTGTCGATTTACATCGCAATTCCCTTTGAAGCGGATCTAGTCACTCGTGCGGATGCACACTCATATTCAAACGAACTAAGTTTGTACTGCGAATGCACTGGAGTCAGAGGTTTCCTAAACACGATCAAAAATCCAAAAGTGGAACATTCCCCTGTCGATTTACAACGTAATTACCATTGAAGCGGTTCTAGTCGCTCGTGCGGATGCACACTCATATTCAAACGAACTAAGTTTGTACTGCGAATGCACTGGAGTCAGAGGTTTCCTGAACATGATCAAAAATCCAAAAGTGGAACATTCCCCTGTCGATTTACATCGCAATTACCTATGATGCAGACTAGGACACTTTTGTCCGAGTGTTTGGAGTCGAAATCAATGATGATTCAAAAAGCTTTGCATAGCGCACATTGGAGTGCCCTTGCAGCCATTTGCCTGCTTGCGATTCCGGCCGTCTCGGTGGCTGGAAACCCTACATCCAAGCCAAAAATGCCAGCCGCTCCACGTGGCGCGGCAAAGGTTCGTCCACAATTTCTGCGCGATATCGCCCCTATTCTTGACCGCAAAGGCTGCTCGACGGCGGGATGCCACGGAAAATTTGGTGGACGTGGCGGCTTTCAGCTCAGCCTGCTGACGCTCGCGCCAGCCGATGACTTTGACCCAATCGTGCGCGGTGCCCGAGGCCGAAGAGTCAATCTCCTCGAGCCAGACAAGTCACTCGTCCTCCAAAAAGCACTTGGCAACCTCAGCCATGCAGGGGGACAACGCTTCGCGGATGGCAGCTTTGAACACCAGACCATCCGGAACTGGATTGCAAATGGTGCGCCTTTTAACCCGGAAACGGATGCCAAATTAACAGCGCTCACAGTAACTCCCCCACAAGTAATGCTGCCAAAGGTCGGCGCCAAGTTTAACATCAAGGTTATCGCAACCTTCTCGGATGGCACCCGCGAGGATGTAACCCAGGATGCGAGCTACGAGAGCTCAGATACAGCCATCGCAACCGTTGAAACCGGCGGCCAGGTAACTGGACGGCGCTGGGGTGGAACCGGGTTGGTGGTCCGCTACCTCGGCGAGGTGCGGCCTGTTTTCATGACCCTTCCCCGGGCAGATACAACCCCATATCCGCAGCAGCCAGCTGGAAATGTCGTTGACAAACTGGTTCTGGCCAATCTCAAAAAGCTAAATGTCACACCAAGCCGGCTGACATCAGACACCGAGTTTCTCCGCCGGGTCTCACTCGATCTGCGAGGAAAACAGCCAACCACGAACGAGATAACCACATTTACCGCGGACAAAGCAGCCGATAAGCGTAGCCAAATCATTGATGCCTACCTTGCATCCGATGACTACACCGATATCCGCACACTTAGAATGGGTGACTTGTTGCGCATCCACCCGGAGCGGATGGGTGGAAATTTCACCGGTCAGCGTAGCGCGGCACTGTTTTCCGAGTGGATCCGGGATGCCATCGCTGAGAATCGACCTTACAACGAAATCGTCCAGCAAATCATCATCGCACGCGGCTCAACGCTCCAGGTCGGCCCGGCTAACTTCTACAAAATCGACCGTGCACCGGAAGACCGGATGGAAACTGTTGCGCAAGCCTTCCTCGGACAGCGGATGGCCTGCGCGCGCTGTCATAAACATCCCTTTGATAAGTGGTCCACCGATGACTACTGGAACTTTGCAGCCTTTATGGGCAAGGTTGGCACACGTGGTGGAACCGTCGAAGGTGAAGAATTTCTGGTCTACGAACCCGGCGGAAATGTCATCAACCAGTCGGTCACAGGTAAGCGTGGCCGCGTGGCGCTGCCAACCCTCCTCGGAGAAAAGCAACCGCTGGCCATCGCCAACATTCAGGCAAAGCCAGGGATGGAACCCGATGTCCTGGATGCCTTCGCGAAGTGGTGCACCGCTCCTGACAATACATTTTTTGCCCGGGCAACGGTGAACCGACTCTGGAGCCATTATCTAGGCCGGGGAATCGTTCATCCCGTGGATGACATGCGAGTAACGACACCCGTCGCAGTTCCAGGCTTGCTCGAAGCCCTGTCGAAAGAGCTGATTGAAAGCAACTTTGACATCCGGCACGTCACAAAGCTGATTCTGAACAGTCGAACCTACCAGACCGCCGCAGAACCTAATGCGACCAACACTCTTGATGACAAATTCTTCAGCCGCTTCTACCCACGACCAATGCTGGGTCAGGTCTTTCTTGATGTCCTCAATGATGCCACTGGATCCCAGGAGCGCTTTGGAGACTATCCCGTTGACACCAAGGCTAAGCAGCTGTCCCTGCCAGTGGGCTCATACTTTATGGACACATTTGGTCGCAGCCACCGGGAATTTCTGGCGGAGCTCGAACCAAAACTCGAACCGACGCTTGTGCAGACATTACATATTTTGAACTCTGCCTATGTGAACAACAAGCTGCGGGATGGAAATGGCGTTGTTGCTGAGCTCATCAAGAATACAAAACTCTCCGATGCCCAGCGCGTAGATGCCCTTTATCTCCGGACGTTCTGCCGGCTTCCTGATGCAAGTGAAAAAGCAGCCGTGATGAAAGTTGTGGATGCGGCATCCAATAAGGCAGAAGTCCTTCAGGATTTACTCTGGGCGCTGGTGGCTGCCCGGGAGTTTACATTTATCAGTTAGGAAGTTACGCCGAGATGTCGGCTAGAATGCACCAAGCAGTTCGCTTGGTCGGTATGCAACAAAGAGGTAGCAAAATGGACCGTGAATCACTGAATTCGAACGCATGTGCAGAGTACAACCAGGTCTCGCGCCGACAGCTGATGACATCCGGCGTCAAAGTAGGCGTCCTTTCGGCCTTGGGAATTGGTTTAACGGACTACTTTCAAATGGCGCAGGCGATGCCAAAGGGGATTGATTCCGGCAAGGCAACCAGCGTGGTTCTGCTTTGGCTCGGCGGTGGACCATCCCATATTGATACGTGGGACCCAAAACCGGATGCCCCCAGCGAAATCCGTGGTGACTTTAAGCCTCTGAATACAAAGGCGGATGGCATCCAGATTTCTGAGCACTTCCCGATGATCGGGCAGCAAATGGACAAACTGTCTCTTATCCGGTCGATGACCACCGGCGAAGCAGCGCACGAGCGCGGCACGCACTACATGATGACAGGTTTCCAGCCCATCCCCGGGTTTGGTGTCCCAAGCTTTGGCTCAGTCGCATCGCATTACCTCAAGGGTAAAGGCGCGCTCCCCCCTTACATCGCGGTTCCAAGTCCAGTGATGTACGGAGGCGCAGGCTTCCTCGGCGCGGCGCTCGACCCATTTTCACCGGATGCTGACCCGAACAATCCAGGCTTCCGCGTGCGTGACATGGATCTCCCAGATGGCATGACGGCTGAGCGGATGGACCGCCGCAAGTCTCTCCGCGCCACTGTGGATGGTTTGTTTTCAACGCTTGACAAAGCATCCGACCGCAGCAAAACGGTGAACTCATTCTATGAGCGTGCCTATGGCTTGCTTGCGTCCGCCGAAGCACGCGCCGCCTTTGACATTAATCAGGAGCGCCCAGAAGTCCGGGATGCTTATGGTCGTACGCAAGTTGGTCAGTCCCTGCTCCTCGCGCGGCGCCTGGTGGAAGGTGGAGTTCGCTTTGTCACCGTGCAGAGTGGCGGCTGGGACACGCATGCCGGCGCATTCAACTACCTCAAGGGTGGCCCGATGCCAGCGCTTGACCGTGCCCTCGCAACATTTACAAATGACCTCGCGCAGCGTGGCCTGCTTGAGAAGACATTGATTGTGGTGATGGGTGAGTTTGGGCGGACGCCGCAAATTAACCGTGATGGTGGACGTGACCACCACGCACGCTGTTTCTCCGTGGCACTTGGCGGTGGCGGTATTTCGGGTGGCAAGGTTGTCGGAGCATCCGATGCGCGTGGCTTTGAGCCAGCGGAACGACCGGTCAAGCCGGAAGACCTCTCGGCGACGATTTACAAGGCGCTTGGCATTGATTACACCGAATCGCTTACCAGCCCAGAAGGTGTTCGTGTAACCCTGAGCCGTGGTGGCCGTCACTTGCATGAGCTGATTGGCTGATGCACACATCCATGGCATTGGTGGTGTCGCTTCTTGTCATTACAGGGGCGATAGCGGCTGCCCCGCCAGTAAAAAACAGAAAAACAGGACCAGTACAGAAGCCTAAGCCAGCTGCACTGAACCCGCTGCACCCTGTGACGCTGGAGGCTCCTGACTGGTCCGTTGCCTTCCATCCGGATGGAAACCGAATCGCGATCGGAACCTACCGTAAAGTCGTTGTGTATTCGCTAGCCGATGGCGAGAAAGTCGCGGAATGGCCGGTTGGAACGGAGGCTATTCGTGCTCTGGCGTTTCACGGTGGCGGGAAGCTTCTCGCCGTTGGCAGCGGCGCACCAGGTGCCAGCGGCTCGGTCATTTTGCTTGACACCACAACTGGGCAAGCAACCCAAACGCTCAAGATCCACGATGACACGATTGAGGGGCTGGCTTTCTCCGGCGATGTGCTTCTCAGCGCATCGGATGACGAAAAAGTCATTCTCACAGATACCAAGACAGGTATGCGTATCGGGGTTTTGTCGGAGCACATCGGTCGCTGTCTTTCCGTTGCGGTTCCTGTTAGGACATCGGATGGCGCAGGCGGGGCAATCTTTGCCACCGGCGGCGCGGACAAGATGGTCAAGATCTGGGATGCCAACCTGCGGCGTGTCGTTGTCAACTTCGACCAGGCGCAGAGTCCGGTTTGGAGCCTTACAGCGCTCCCGCAGCCCGGGAGGTTTGTGGCGGGCTGCGATGATGGTACCGTCCGCATTTTCCAGGTTCGCGCAGACCGCCCAGGGTTACGGGATGGTCAGGAGGATGCCCCTTTAGGTCCTGATGGACGCAAGCCAGAATTTATTGCTCCTGTTTTGAAGCCTGGACAGCCAGCGCCGCGAACCGGGTCACAAACACAGGTTCTGTCCGGGCATAGCGCAGCTGTTTACACCGTTGCTGCAAGCGCCAACGGCAGCT
>CAIRTT010000113.1 GCA_903881535.1 uncultured Armatimonadota bacterium | reverse complement strand
ATTCGAACATGCGACCTCAACATCCCAAATGTCGCGCGCTACCAACTGCGCTACGCCCCGATAACGAGCGTCATTATATCGACCAGAACGTTGCACCGCAAAACATTTGTCTCCTGAATGTACTAGGAAGCTGATTTTTTCTTCTTTTGAAGGAGAGACGGTTCACATGGCTGGACAAACGAAAACCGTTTACACGCAGAACGTGGCACCCCTTGAGGTTTGTGTAGTTTCATCAACAAACACACAACGACAACACCCACGTGTTAGCTTCACACAAATGACAAAGACCCTGAAACCGATTGGCTCCAGGGTCTTGTTCATCACTCAAATACGAAATATCCTTACGGCTTCCAGTCCGCCACAAAGATATTCGTCTCGTGATCCTTGCCGTTACGATTCGAACCCCAAACCAGCTTCTTGCCATCCGGTGAAAACATCGGGAATGAATCAAACTGACGTCCATACGTAACTTGCTCGAGTCCAGTGCCATCAAGATTGATCAGGTAGATATCAAACGTACGCCGCTTTGGGTCACCCATATTGGATGCAAACACCAAGCGGTTGCCATCCGGGGTGAAATACGGCGCAAAGTTCGCCGCACCATTGCTCGTGATCTGCTTTGCATCTGTGCCATCGGCATTTGCCATCCAAAGCTCCATCTGACTTGGACGCACAAGATCCTGCCCGAGCAAACGCTTGTAATCTGCTATCGCATCAGGTGCCGTCGGTAAGCCTGCACGCCAAACAAGCTTCTTACTATCAGGGCTGAAGAACGCACCGCCATCGTAGCCAACACGATTGGTGATCCGCTTGACATCTGTGCCATCAGGTTTCATCGTGTATAGCTCAAGGTCGCCATCCATCGTGGATGTAAACACAACCCGCTTGCCATCCGGGCTGACCGTGGCCTCAGCGTTGTAGCCGACCTTCTTACCAAGCTCAACCTTCTTTGGGAACAACGGCGTTAGGTTGGTACCATCGGCGTTTGCCTTCCAGATGGCATAGCTTGGAAAAATCGGCCACACATAGCCAAGGGAGCGGTCCGGATCCTGAGGAATCTCAGGTCCAAACCCGTGCGTGGATGCGAAGATAATCTGCTTATCTCCCTTGAGGAAATAGCCGCAGGTCGTACGCCCTGTTCCCGACGAAACACGGATACGGTTTGAACCATCCGCATTCATCACAAACTGCTGGTCTGCCTTGTATGTATCGCCATCGTAGCGCTGAAAAATCAGCTTTTTGCCATCAAATGACCAATAGGCTTCCGCATTCTGCCCACCAAATGTCAGCTGACGGACATTTGCAAGATGCTTTTCCTTTGGATCCAACATCGCTGCCAATGGGCCATCCCCTGCGGCAGGAGGCTGCATGTTCGCGACAGCCGCCAATCCGACTCCAATCAATGCCGTCAGCAACGTCACGGCTCCAACCTTGTTCTTACGCATCTTCAATTCCTCTCAAAATCCTTAGCGGCGGCTCTCAGCCAGCGTCGCTTTCATCAACAAAATCTTTCCCTTGCGGTCCACCTTGAGCTCAACAACATCCCCTGGATTTGCTTCACCAAGCGCCGCCGTGTACTCTTCAATACTCCGGATCGTCTTGCCCGCGAATCCAACCAGAATGTCACCTGCCTGCAAGCCCGCCTTCTCCGCCGGGCTTCCCGCACGCACACCACCCACCAAGACACCAATAACGCCAGCTCCGTACTCAGGAATCGTCCCCAGGGATGCCTTTGCACGCATCGTGGATGACCCACCCGCCGCCGCCGGAGGCTCGCTGAACACTAAACGCTCACGGGCATCTGCAACCCGCTCAACAACCCGCGCTGCCAGCTGGCTGACCTTGGCGATGCCATCGATGTCCAGCTTGTCCGCCGTATCACTTGGCCGATGATAATCCGCATGCAGCCCCGTGAAGAAGAATGTCACAGGAACCTTTGCCGCCTGAAAAGGCTGATGGTCACTTCCACCGCTCGTTGAATCTTCAAGCACCACATTCAAACCCGAGCGCTTCACCAGCGGCGAGACAACCGACTCCCAGCCGGGACTGGTCTTTATACCAATCAGCGACAAACGACTTTTGTCTTTCATACGGCCAACCATGTCCAGATTGACCATCGCCACCGTGTCTTTTATCGGATAAACAGGGCTCTTCACATAGTGCACAGAGCCAAGTAAACCGAGTTCTTCACCCGAGAATGCAATAAACACGACCGTACGCTTTGGGCGATTCGCAGGGGATGCCAATATCGAAGCAATCTCAATCAACGCGCTTGTGCCGGATGCATTGTCATCCGCGCCATGGTGAATCGCCGGGGATTTGCTGTCCGAAAGCGATGATGCCCCGCCCATGCCAAGGTGGTCAAGGTGCGCTCCGACAACGACAACTTCCTTGGAAAGCTGCGGGTCTGTTCCGGGCAGCACACCAATCACATTGTTCGTCGTGACCTCAAATGGCTGCATCGTCAGCGACAAGCTCCCGCGCTCTGGCAAACGTCCACTCGGCGAAAACGCAGCCTTTAGCATCACAACAACCGGCAAGCCGTAGTCTGCGCCCGGTCCCTCAACATGGATGCCAAATGCACCATCCAGGTTTTTGTCCGCAAGGAGAATCACGCCAGCCGCACCAGCATCCCGTGCCGCAGCCACGAGACCAGCCTGCTTGATCAGCCCTGAATCAGGAGGCAATGGAACAACCGCGATGGCTCCCTTGAGCGCAGCGCCCGGGGATGCAGCGACAATGTTTGCAGTAATATTTCCGCTACCGCTGCGCGGATGCACCCTTAAAACTGAGCTGCCCTTGATGCCACGGCCATCAATTTTAATGACCGATGCTGTTCCTGGCCGATTGCCCATCGCAACTTTGAAGGGTTGCAGCCACTGATTTGTTGATGCTCCTGGGGTAAGTCCAAGCGCTGCGAATCGTGATGCCACATGACTAGCGGCGAGCGCATTTCCAGGCTCACCCGTTCCGCGGCCGGCAAGACGGTCGGATGCAAGATAGCTGACATCCGCTCGGATAGTCTGCACATCCCCTGAAACCAACGCCAACGCCGCAAACACTATGGACATCACCATTTACGAATCCCCCCGGAACACCAATGAACTATTGTTAATCATGCGCTGTTTGTCAGGCAAACCGCAGCTGTAATTCGTCCGGTATTGCACCAACTTACCGCCAATTGCACACGACATACAAGAAACACCCTCGAGCAGGCAAACGACGGTCAATTCACCCCGTGACAAAATGCTTTCGGATATTAAGTGTAAACAGTTGTATCGGCACACATGTTGCACTTGATACACCACGAGGACGTAAACCCAATGTTCAACGATGAAAAGTCATTACGCTTACAAGTTTCGTGGCAGCGAATAATGGACCAGGTAGCACCGAGCTGCACAGAATATGCATGGAAGGTTCGCCAGCGGATGGCGCACGACACCAACCCACTTTGGAACCGTATCCGCGACACCGTCGAAGCACGTACATTTTCTGCCAGCTGTGGAGCAAAGACGCTCGACAACCTTGGAACCTATACATCTGTAGATGACATCGACTGGGACAACTTGCCGACGACCTGCTTTTTGAGGGGCTCACAGGAACATTCCACATGCCTCCTCCGCTATGAGAGCCAGTGGTTTCTCTACGGAAATGGAGATGCATTTTGCGACAAAGATGGACATTTCCAAGTCACCGAGCGCTCGACAAGATTCTCAATCAGCGATAAGGATGCCAAGACTATCGCATCAATGTGGCTATCGACATCCGTTCGTAGCACAACAACCGCTATGAATGTCGGTTTTGTAGATGCCAGGATTGTCGTTGAGCCCTTTCTCCTTGATGACAACGGCCAGCAGCTGATGAAGGTTCGTGTTTATTGTTTTGATGGCATCCCAGAGATGATTGAGCTCATATCCCCAACCATCACACGCCTCGGCGGCTGCGCTCTCTACACACCTGAATGGACACATATTCGTCAAACAGTCCACAACAGTGTCTGCCCAGATTTTGACTTTCAGCGACCAGTGGGTTTTCAGGACATGATCCGCGATTCCATGGCCGTTTCCAGTGGCATCGATCATATCTGTATCGAGTTCATGGTTACCGCCGCTGGACCTGCAATCCACCGGTTGGTATGCACTCCTTACCGCGGACAAACAGGTGCACCCAGTCGCTGTCCGGATGTTCAACATTGGCTGGCCAGCCTGTGGAATGTGGATACCACTTGGTATAAACACATCCCACGCCAGCTACAACCAGAAGTCGTCGGAGAACAGGTCTGGAGCGCCGCAGCTTAGTCCCTTCAGGAAGACTTTGGCATCACTGGGAGCTCTGCAGTCGCGCGCTCCCACGCCGCAATCAGCTTATCTTCAAAGTCTTCCCCTTCGATGTCAGCTAAGCGGCCATCCCGCTCCATCCAAGCAAGGGTACGCCGGGTACCTTCTTCGAAGCTAATCATCTGACCTTGGTAACCGAGGGCTTTGAGCTTGTCATTGCTAAAAACGGATGTCCACTGAAAGATTTCACGCAGGCCACCGGACCACTTGGGAGCGCATTTTGCGAGCACATCGGATGGTATGTAAACGGGTGAATATGTCCCGCCAACAACATCCGCGACCGCTTGGTGGTAGTGGTCCCACGTATGCCATTCATCCCCGGTGATATGAAATACCTCGCCAAATGCCTTTGGATTACCAAACGTTGCGAGGAAGCCTTGCGCGACATCATCCACGTGACAGGCCGCCCAAAGCCCCGTGCCATCGCCTGGAACAATCAGCTTCCGCCCAGCACGCAGCCTAGCAACAAACGATTCCCACGGTCCAAATGGACGCAAAATCCCACCGCCTTCGCCATAGGAATGGCTAGGCCTCATGATGGTAACCGGTACGCCTTCATCGGTATGCAGCTTTAGGAGATGCTCTTCAATCGCAGCCTTGTTCCAACCATACTGACCGACGGAGTGATACGGCTCACTTTCCGTCATCGGGATGTGGACCGGCCGCCCGCTGGTGACACACACCGTGGATGTATGGACAAACTGGCCAAACTTGCCTGAGAGCGCACGTAGTGCCGAAAGCGTGTCATCGATGTGATAAGCGATCATGTCAACGACAACATCAAAGGTTTCGCCTTCGAATGCAGCCTCAAAGGTTGCTCTATCCTTGCGGTCGCCTGTGATGATGCGTACATTCGGGCTCTCTTCAAAGCGATGTGGAGTTCGTCCGCGATTGTGGAGAACGACTTCATCCCCACGTGCAATCAGCGCCTTCGTGATTGCTGTCGATATCAATCCCGTCCCGCCAAGTAGTAGAATCTTCATAGTTACAACATTCATAACACCGCGGGGGAGAATTGGACAAGGCCGATGCTGGGATTTGATTACCACACACACCACCACCGCTGCGGACACGCCGTCGGGAGTATCCACGATTACTGCGAGGCGGCTCTCAAACTTGGGATGACCACCTTTGGCATCAGTGACCATGGACCAGCCTATTGGCTTGATGGCGACCACGCGCAACCGCAAACGCAAATGGCTTGCAGCTCAGTTTCCGGTTACGTGGCTGAGGTCCTGATGGAACGTGAAAACTATGCGGGCCGCGTGGATATCCGGGTTGGGCTTGAAGCAGACTGGATTCCAGGCCGCGCGGATGAGCTAAAGGCTATTTTGGATGCCCACCCACTTGACTATGTTCTGGGAAGCGTCCACTACATTTTAGGTCAGTCCATTTTCTCCCGTACGCGTTGGCATAGTGAAGCTGCATCCGATGTCTACACAGCATATTACGAAGAGCTCTGCCGTGCGGCGGCAAGCGGGCTGTTTGATATTCTGTCCCACCTGACGGCGGTGGAGGCGTACGGTCCACCGATAGACCCAGCGCTTGCAAAGAGCATATACCCGATGGTCGCAGCTGCCATCAAAGAAAGCGGTTGTGTCGTTGAGCTCAACACAAGCGGCTATAGGAAGCGACCACACGGTGATGACCCATTTCCAAACCATCGCCTCCTCGCAGAGCTGGTTTCCCGCCGCGTGCCTTTGACATTTGGCTCAGATTGCCACGCACCGCATGAGGTCGGATTCGGCGCCGAGCGGATTTTGAAAGCCCTTGAAAACTATGGCCTTCGCGCAGAAGGAGTCCCCTATGTTGTCAAGCGTGGCACAGTATTCACCTTCACTTATTCCTGATGAATATCCGACCCAAAACATGCCATTTCTGTCATGAGATAATAATAACGCAATGAATATGTCCGGATTAGTCAACTTCAGCTGGATGAGTCAGCCATCCGCGTGGATCGGCCTTGTCACACTGATAGCACTCGAAATCGTGCTCGGTATCGACAACATCGTGTTTCTGACCATTCTCTCAGGAAAGCTCCCAAAGGATGAGCAGCCCCGAGGACAAAAGCTGGGAATGACGCTCGCGGTGATTCCGCGCCTTGTTCTCCTCCTCGCCATTCCGCTGGTGCTTGCGATGAAGGATCCCCTCTTCACGATTCCCTTCATCACGGATCCAGGACACGGTGCTCAAGGCAAGGGTCTCGGCATGTCGCTTCAGGATTTGGTTGTTTTGGTCGGTGGTATCTTCCTCATCTACAAAGCGACGCACGAAATCCACGGCAAGCTCGAAGGCGAGGATGAACATGCGCCGGGAGCAGCCAAAGGCAAGGCTGGAGCGAAGTTCTCGGCCGTCATGGTCCAGATCATGGTTATTAACCTGGTCTTTAGTCTTGACTCAATCGTGACGGCAATCGGGATTATCCCACCTGAGCAAGTCATGGTGATGATGATTGCTGTCATCATTTCAACCATTATCATGGCTGCCACTGTTCGCCCTGTGGCGGGGTTTGTAGAGCGTCACCCGACAGTCAAAATGCTTGCACTGTCATTCCTGATGCTGATTGGCACGACGCTGGTTGCGGAAGGCTTTCACTTTCATATTCCAAAGGGATACGTTTATTTCGCAATGGCCTTCTCCGTCTTTGTAGAAGTCCTCAATCTAAGGGCGACCAAAGGGAAGAAAGTCACACCTGTGCACCTGCATGAGCAGTTTCCGGATGTCGACTAGGCAGACGTTTCACAGCAAATGTGCGTGATATAGTAAACGGCGTTATGCCCTCCCCCACGCCTCAATCGGCAACCGGCGGGACCACCGCCAAACAGGTCCGCTATCTCTTCGTCACTGGTGGTGTCGTCAGCTCAATCGGTAAGGGAATCACCTCCGCATCGCTGGGACGCCTCCTGAGAAATCGTGGCTTTAAAGTCGCGATGCTCAAGCTCGATCCGTACATTAATGTTGATGCCGGAACGATGAATCCTTACCAGCATGGTGAGTGCTTTGTCACCGATGATGGTGCGGAAACGGATCTCGACCTCGGACACTACGAACGCTTTGTAGACATCGAGCTGACGCGAGAAGCATCCGTCACAACCGGCTCTGTCTACGGCGCAGTCATCCAAAAAGAACGCCGCGGAGATTACCTCGGCGCTACGGTTCAGGTCATCCCCCACGTCACCAATGAAATCAAGGAACGGATCGTCGGTCTGGGCAAGTCCACAGATGCCGATATTGTCCTCGCTGAAGTTGGCGGCACTGTGGGTGATATCGAGGGTCTTCCATTCCTCGAAGCCATTCGTCAGATGAAGCGGGATGCCGGTAACGGACATGTTCTCTATATCCACGTGACGCTCATCCCATCCGTTGGGCCATGGGGTGAAGTTAAGACCAAGCCAACGCAACACTCAGTGATGCGTTTGCGCGAGGTTGGCATCGCGCCCGATGTGCTTGTTTGCCGTACGGGACGCCCGATCAACAAGGAACAGAAGGAGAAGATTGCGCTCTTCTGTGATGTCGATGCGGATGCGGTGATTGAAGCCCGTGATGCTGACACAATCTATGAAATCCCATTGGTGTTCGAGGAAGAGGGATTCTCCGACCTCGTCGTAAGGCGCTTGGGGCTCCCTGTTACCGAACCGCGTACATCCACATGGCGGGAAATCGTCGAGCGCATCGTGCATCCAACCAAAGATGTCGAAATCGCTGTTGTGGGTAAGTACATCCAAAACGGGGATGCGTACATCTCCATCGCTGAGTCGCTGGGACATGCGGGAATTGTCCATGATGCACGTGTGCGTCTGCGCTGGATTGACTCGGAAGAGATTCAGTCCGTCTCCGATGCGAAGGCACGTATCGAAGGCTGCAGTGGCCTCGTGGTTTGCCCGGGCTTTGGAGCACGCGGCATCGAAGGCAAGATTGCAGCCGTGCAGTTTGCCCGTGAGAGTGGCCTGCCGTTTCTTGGAATCTGCCTCGGGATGCAAATGGCCGTTATCGAGTTCGCACGCAATGTGTGTGGGCTTGTAGATGCCAACACCACAGAGACATCCCCTGAGACGCCACACCCAGTCATCGATTTGATGCTCGAGCAGGCGGATGTGTCAGACAAGGGTGCTACCATGCGCCTCGGTCTGTGTCCATGTAAGGTGACGCCTGGAACCCTTGCGCACACCGTCTACGGGACCACAGACATCACTGAGCGCCATCGCCACCGCTATGAGTTCAACAATGCGTACCGTGAGCAGCTCGCAAGCGCAGGTCTGCGTTTTAGCGGTGTACATCCGGACAAAGATTTGGTTGAGATCATCGAAGTCGAAGGGCACCCGTACTTCATTGCCTGCCAGTTCCACCCGGAGTTCAAGTCACGACCTGACCGCGCGCATCCGTTGTTTGATGGTTTGATTGATGCGGCATTGACGCATCAGGCAAAATAAAGCACTAAGCCCTCTGGAAACAGAGGGTTTTTCTTTTTCTGATGTTGTTGTCAAGAGTCCGACAAAAAACAAAACCACCCCCCGAACCCGGGAGGTGGCTGTACGCTTCGAAATCATCCAAACAGGTTAGCGCTTAGGTGCGCCGCCCGGGCCACCAGGACCACCAGCGCCACCCTGACGCTGCATCGCCATCAAAGCCTTCAGCTTTGCCTGCTGATCTTTTGTCAAAATCTTGTTCATTTCGACTTCGGCAGACTTCTGGAGAGGCTCAGCTTCCTTCATCGCAGCATCCTGAATCGGCTTCATTTCCTTCTGCAGCTTTGCAAAGAGTTCTTTTTGCTTTGCTTGTGCAGCCGGGCTCTTATCCTTGGCCAGCTTCTCGCCTTCAGCCTGATACTTCTTCATGATGGCTTGCATCTTTGGCTGGTACTTTGCCTGAAGCTTAAGCGCAAGTGGTTGGAATTTCTTCTGAACCGCTTCCATCTTCGTCTTCTGCTCAGGGGACAGTCCCAGTGGATCCTGCATCTGGCCACCAGCAGGTGGCTGCTGTGCATTCACAGGAGCATACGTACCAACGCCGAGAACAGTAGCAGCCGCTACCAAGCCAAGCATCCATCTCTTCATGTCTCTATCCTCATCTAGAGCGACAGGGCATCCGGTGATGAACTGCCAACTCGGTCATGTCCACCGTGCCCCATGAATCCGAGACACAAGCGTTCAAAGTGTACCACTGGACCGTGAATTCAAAGTCCATGCGACCTAACTGTTATCGGGTCGTTTCACGGCTTACCCGATGCGCAACACGACGACAATGCTGCGATTACGCAGTTATCCTCACGTGAAGTTCCTGCCAACGTAAAAAATCAGTAAGGAGCAAATCGTCCTACTTGTTAGGTTTTGTCGTTGGAGCTGGTGCTTTTGACTTCTGACCAGCACGCTCGATCTCAATCAAAATCTTCTTTTGCTGAGGTGTGAGGATTTCCGTTACCGCAGTCGCGCGCTGCTTGAGCAACGGTGTTAATTCCTTGGCAAAGGTCTTATTTTCCGCATTAAGTTCACGGGTTAACTTTGCAATCTTCGGTTGATGGCCAGTCACAACCTTCTGTATCGCTGGCGTGTACTTTGCATCCACCGCCTTCAAGCGTTCCTGCTGCGCTGATGTCAATCCTAACTTGCGTGAAATATCCGGTAAAACAAACATCGGCTTGCCGACCTGCGGAACCTGAAACATCAGCAATCCGACAAAAAATGCGAGAAAATGCACGGAACAGCCCTCCCGGATGGAACATGAAATGCCACTGTGGCAACAAAGTACTGAATGCAAATCTACCGTACTCTAATCGCTGCAACCACGACCGCGATGGTGGCGTACGCAGCGCATGCTCAACAACCGCTTCTGACACGTGTGGATCGTGCCGGGACAGGCATCATCCGACAAGCGGATGGAACGCCACCACTCGTGAACATCACGGTCGGACTTTACGAAACCGGCTGGCAGCTTAGGTCATCCACTCCTGGCAAGGATGCAGGCAAGATCCGTATCACCTGCCCGACCGCCGAGGCCATCGTGGAAGGCGATATCTCATACAAAGTCTCAGAGGCAGATCCCGAGACCCTCGTTATTACCGCTAACCTGACACCGAACAAAAACATCCCACTCAACAGCCTCCACATCGCCGCAACCCTCCCGGCCGCGGATTGGCAACGCGGACGAGCATCCTTTGGTGAAACCATCATCACGATTCCGGAATCCTCCGAGTCACCGATGCTTATCCCCAGCGCGAAGGGAACCCTTCGCCTGCGGCGCCAGGATAACAATTTAGAAGCATCGAGTTCAAACCCAATCCTCCTCCAAGACAACCGTAAGTTTGGCGGTACTGCACTCGAAATACGGTCAGGCGCCCAGTACCCGGATGGCGCTGTTTGGCGGGCAGGTGAAACACGAACCATAAATTTGAATCTGAGGTTGTATAAACCTGTCAGAATTCTGCAAGAGCGACCGCTCACGATAGAGGCGGGTGAAGACTGGGCGCCTATCAGTATTACAAACGATGTCACTCCAGGGTCTGCTCTCGACTTCAAAAGCATTCTTCCAACAAATACCAGTTTGGGGACGCGACGCCTCACGGTGACCGCTAAGGGGAATCTGAGCCTCGATGGCCGAACGCCCATCCGACTCTTTGGAACCAACCTTTGCTTCGATGCCAACTACCTTGAAAAACCCGATGTTGATCGCCTCGTCCGGATGCTGGCATCTACGGGCTACAACGCACTGCGCATTCACCACTACGATAACCTCCTCGATGTGGATGGTTATTTAGAGCGACTCGACTATCTGGTTGCAACGTGCCGTAAGGCCGGCATTGTCATCAAGACAGACCTCTATGTGAGCCGGGATGTTCCTGGTTACAAAATGGATGAGTTCAAAGCCGCGATCCTCCTGCGGCCGGATGCAATGGAAGACTGGAAAGCCTTTAGCCGCAAGTTCATGACGCATGTCAATCCCTACACCGGTATTGCGTGGAAGGATGATCCAGCCGTTGCAATCATCTCTGTCATAAATGAACCAAACCTGACAAACGTCATCGGTCGGCTTCCAGCTCCGTTGCAAGATGACCTTCAGAAAGCTTGGTCCGCTTGGCGTTCATCGAGAAACCTAGATCCTGCAGCGCTTCCACAAAGCGTCGGAACAGGCGTTACCGGTCGTGAGTTTGGTGCATTTTTAGCCGAGTTGCATGGCCGCGCATACGGAACGATGGCCGGTTTTCTCAAAAAGGAACTTGGCGTCAAGGCACTGCTGACGGATCTAAATGGCTGGTCGGAAGTTCCGGCTTTTCAGAACACAAGGCTGGGCCTCGATGTCGTGGATGCACACTTCTACTTTGACCATCCGACATTTCCGGGCGAGCCTTGGAAGCTGCCGAGTACGGGTGCAAATGGCGGTAACTCAGCGATTTACGGCGGAGGCGCTGGCCCGGTCAACGTGGCCACACAGCGGCTGCTCGATAAGCCATTCATTGTTTCAGAGTGGAACTTCGCAGCTCCAAATCAATATCGGTACGAAGCAGGACTCATGACTGCGGCAACCGCGGCCATACAGGGATGGGATGGCATTTTCCGCTTTGCGTGGGCACATAGCCGCGCGACCGTCAATACCCCAAAGACGATTACATACTTTGATACTGCGAGCGATCCGACGGCGCTTGCAAGTGAACGCATCGCCGCTCTTGTCTACCGCAGCGGAGCCCTGGTCACATCGCCGGTGACCGTCGCCCGTATCGTGCCGCAAAAGTCACTGATATCGGACTTCGCAACACCATTGCCTCCGGACTTTGCTGCATTGGCGCTTGTGTCACGGATTGGCGTTCGTATCGATACTGGAAAGCTGCCTCCCCAAGCTGCTAAAGAGCTCCGTCTTGAGAACAGCGGTGACTCAAATGCCATCGCAAGTATGCTTCGGGCAGAGCTGCTGCCTCCTACCAACAAAACATCCCTTGATACCGAATTCCGCCACAGCCTTACAAACCAGGTCTTCCTTGATGGCACTGCCGGGTCCCTGCGCCTCATTGCACCGAATGTCATCGCGGGAGTTGGGACAGAAGGGGATGTTCTGAAGTTTGGACCTGTGGATGTTGATATTGAGGGCAGTGGGGCGGCAATCGCGGTGGCCAGTCTTGATAAGCGACCGCTTGCTACGGGTCAGCGTCTCTTGCTTATCCACGCAACCGATACACAAAATGCTGGTGCACGGTTCTTTTCTGCCGACCGTCAGACACTGGAGCAATTTGGCGGAGATGTCATCCTAGCCCGGCAGGGAAAGGCTACCTTTAGCATCACACGATCACTGGATCCCAAAGCAGTGACGGTTTACAGACTGGATGCCAGCGGAAACCGTCTCGACAAGGTGAATGCGACCATCGATGAAAAGGTTATACAGATTGAGTGTCAAGTCACCATGGAAGGCAAACCTGCTGCTTTTTATTATGAAGTCCTGATGGATGACCCTAAGCCAGCGGTAAAACCGTCGGCTAAGCCAAAGCCACCTACAAAAAAGCGCACACGCAAATAACATCGTTCCACTTGGCAACCAGGTTCCGGATTATCTCGAAATCACTCATCCTGGACAACAACCAAACGAGACCGGGAACCCGATGGCCTCGATTCGGGATACACTACATTGGAGGATGACATGGGTCTGCTCACTGGCAAAATAGGTTTAATTTACGGTGTCCGGAACGAACGATCGATGGCCTGGGGTTGTGCGAAAAGCGCAGTCCGTGAAGGCGCATCGCTCATTTTGACGTATCTGGGTGATCGTGAAGAAAAAGATGTCCGAACACTCGCGACATCCCTCGGTGATGCAGTCAAACTGGTCGCTCCATGTGATCTGACCGACGCATCACAGGTCGAAGCACTGCATACGCAGGTAGCTGGCCTCACTAACAATCTTGACTTCATGATTCATGCTGTCGCATTTGCGAAGCGTGATGAGCTTTCTGGCAGGTTTTCAAATACCAGTCAGGACGGCTTTGCCTTGGCAATGGATGTCTCCGCGTACACATTGGTTGCCGCGAGTCGTGCTGCGGCGCCACTCATGCCAAAGGGTGGCTCCATCATCACGATGACCTACCTTGGCTCCGAGCGTGTCGTACCAAACTACAACGTGATGGGTGTGGCTAAGGCTGCTCTTGAAGCGACTGTACGCTACCTCGCCGATGACCTTGGTCCTCAGAAAATCCGCGTTAATGCTGTCTCCCCTGGCATGACATTGACCGCAAGCGCAGTTGGAATTGCTGGCTTCCGCGATATGTACAAGCGCATTCCTGAAGTTGCACCGCTGCGCAAGGCAACGGACCCGGATGAAGTTGGTGATACCTGCGCCTTCTTCGCATCTGACCTAAGCCGCGCGATCACCGGCGAAGTCATTCATATCGACTCGGGATGCCACCTGCTCGGTCCCGAACTGGGTGGAAACTAAACGAAAATCTAAGGCTGCGAGTCTTCTCGCGGCCTCGGGTCCGTTCGCTAAACAATTCCCTGGGTTCATCCCGCGTGATCAACAGCAAACCCTTGCCGATGCAATATCACACGCCCTGACCGATTCAGTCCCATGCCTCGCGGAAGCCGGTACTGGCGTTGGTAAAACACTTGCCTATCTGGTTCCTCTGCTTCACTGGCTATCTAAAAATGATGGCACGACCGCCGTCATTTCCACACACACCATCGCACTCCAAACGCAGCTTGTCGAAAAAGACATTCCTGCCGTTATGGCCGTGCTCGGTCTGGACATCACCTACGCTGTCCTCAAAGGCCGGCAGAACTATCTGTGCCATCAGGAAATGGATGTCGCAGCGGCAGACCTCCTTGCAGAGATCGACCCAGGTTTCATAAAGCTTCAACATTGGTCGAAAGAAACAAAAACTGGCGATGTTGCAGATCTTCCCTTCATATTCGGCAACTGGCATGATGTCAGTAGCCATCCCGACTCATGCCGCGGGAAAGACTGCCGGCATATCGCGAAGTGCTTTTTCTATAAAGCCCGAGAAGAGGCGGCTGGATCACGCCTCCTGGTTGTCAACCATGCGTTGTTCTTTACAGACCTGAAACTACGACAGCTCTCGGCGAATGCACCTGGAATGAACCTCATTCCCGACTATGATGCCGTTGTCTTCGATGAAGCACACCACGTGGATGAGACCGCGACCCGCAATTTCGGCGTCGAATGGACAAGCGGACGTGTGCCTCGCCTGATTAGCCGTTGCAAACGCATCAGTGCTACCAATCCCGCACTCCTGATGGAAATCGAGCAGCTCCACCAACATCTTGTTACACCGCTCGCCATCCTTGGCAACAGAGAAGCCTTTTTGAGTGAAGCCTGGGAGACAGAGGAGGCATCCACCTCCTTTGCATCCACGCGGAACACACTTGTAAAAAATCTCGAGCGGCTTGGAAAAGATTTGGATGCCATCGCGGAGGCATCGATGCAAGGGCCCGATCAAGACCGCGCGTTTGGCCTTTCCCGGATGGCAACCCGGGCAGCACGGGAGCTGGAGCAGGCCGCATCGGATGCACCAAAAACGGCTGCGTTCAACTGGTTTACGGTAAAGGAACCCCGTGGCGCTGCGACATCGATTTCAGTCACCTTCACGGAAACGCCACACTTCATCTCCGATGCAATGGAAAGTGCTTTGCTGGCACGCACAAAGCGCTTGGTTTTTGTTTCCGCCACCCTTGCTACCCTTGGGCGATTTGACGATGTCCGATTTCGCCTTGGGTTAAACCGCTCATCGGTCATCGAATGCCGACAAGGCTCACCGTTTGACTTCACCGCGAACAGTCTGCTCTACATTCCAAAGCACCTGCCTCCCCCGGATGCATCCAATGAATACGCATCCCGGATGCTTGACATCATGGAGGATTTGGTACACGCATCGAATGGACGGGCATTCCTGCTCTTTACCAGTCACCGGATGCTACAGCAGGCGCGTGATCGCTTTGCAGGCACTAAATGGCCACTGCTCGTGCAAGGTGATAAACCGAGTGGACGCCTGCTGAGTGAGTTCCGTGTGACCCAAAATGCAGTGCTCCTAGGAACTTACAGCTTTTGGGAAGGCGTTGATATCGCAGGAGATGCCCTGTCGCTCGTAGTCATTGATAAACTCCCATTCGCAATCCCGGATACGCCGCCACAACGTGCTAGGGAGCAACGTATTAAAGATGCCGGCGGGGATGCATTTCTGGAATGGTCACTACCCAGTGCAAGTCTTCGTCTGAAGCAGGGATTTGGTCGGCTTTTGCGGACTGTCACGGACACGGGTGTTGTTGGTATCCTCGATAGCAGACTGGTGACTAAGCGCTATGGCCGGATGCTTCTCAATGATCTTCCGCCTGCCCCGGTAACCCACAACATTCCGGATGTCGAAAGCTTTTTCGCAGCAAACAAGCGGTAGTGAAGCTGTCGAACCGGTGCGTGTAATGTTTCTCCAAAAACAAACCAGTGCGGGTGTGAATCATTCCACTGTCTTAACGAGGAGTCATCAAATCAGACCAATCCGCCTGAAAGTACCTGTGCATCCACAATTCGCCTTAACGAAGTGCTGTGCTTCACTTTCCGTTCATCTGATACATTCAATATAGGTCGCGCACCACACGCACACGTTGCAATAATCTCTCGTTTTAGCTATATCTGTCAGTGAGAATCATTCACTGTTGATAACCGAACTCGAGGCACAAATGTGTGAAAGAATACGCAACGAGACACATCGACAAGCATCCACTACCTATGTCATGCTTTAATCAAATTCAAGTAGCAATGACTATCAAATAAAAATAATAGTGTGCTAGCAGGATTTACGGTAGCCTGTATGGAATACGGGGTCGAAGCCAGTATTTCTGGAATCTCAAGCCAAGGGATGAACTGAAGTCAGACACGATGGAACAAGATCGCGTAACCACACCCACCCAATCCAAAGGTGCTGCCGATGAGCATCATCACGGCATCACCCGCCTGACACGTGCACGCCTGCTGAATCATCAGGAGGAGATGGACCTTGCACGCAAAGTCAAGCTCGGTGGCCTTGAGGGCCGTCGTGCTCAGCATCGCCTCGTCGAGTCAAACATGCGTCTCGTCGTCTCCATTGCGAAGGCTTATCGCGCAAGTGGCATCCCAATCGAGGATCTGGTTCAAGAGGGCGCCATTGGCCTGATGACGGCCGCTGAGCGCTATGATCCAGACCGCGGCTTCCGCTTCAGTACGTACGCCACCCAGTGGATCCGCCAGGCGATTGGCCGTGCCGTCGATAACAAGGCAAAAGCGATTCGTCTCCCTGCCCACGTTTCCGAGTCTCTCCGGAAATTGGACCGTGTCAAAGCAGAGCTCCGCCGCGAGACCGGTGATGAACCTACCCACGAAACCATCGCCGAGCGCTCAGGTCTTTCTGTGCGTAAAGTACAGGCTCTCCTGAACACGACACAGGATCCGATTTCGCTTGACTTACCCGTCGGCGATGAAGAAAACACATCCCTTGGGTCCCTGCTTACCGATCGAAACGCTCCAGATCCGCAGTCAACACTCCTCGATGTCGAGATGGTTCAGGAAGTCGACAACATCCTGAATTCGCTTGATGAGCGTGAGCGCCGGGTGATGCGGTTGCGCTACGGTTTTGATGGTGATGATGCATTGGTGCTGGCCCAAATTGGCGAGCAGCTCAATATTTCCCGTGAGCGTGTCCGACAGATTGAACAGCATGCTCTCAAGAAACTTAGGAATGAAGCCAAGAAGGGCCGCCTGCGCGAGATCGTATAGTCCAAGGCATTCAAAATGTGAATGACCACCCGCAACCGCTGGGTGGTTATTTTCATTTAGCTGGACGATAACCATCAAACGCCTAAGATGTTTTGCTTTGGAGAATAACTATCCCCTTTAAATAAAAAAATCCCGGTTCCGTTAAGAGCCGGGAGCCACTCCGTGCTGGAGCAGTTATGAGGACATGCGTATCTAACATACGGTTCGATACTCAAGAGTTGTTCCCCCTTCAATCTGAAAAAGGACGACAAACCTACGCATCTAACTACGAGTTGTATTCTTAGACATCGTTTGGAGTGGATGCATCGAAGAGCAGATGTCCCATCCGGCGGCGCTTCGTCTCTAGGTAGGCCCGATTATGCTCATTGGGCTCAATCGGTAGCGGCACACGCTCCGTAATCTCAAGACCAAAGCCGTCAATACCATCCCGCTTTGCAGGGTTATTCGTCATCAACATTAACCGCTTAAGCCCAAGGTCAACCAATATCTGCGCTCCGATGCCATAGTCTCGCGCATCCACAGGAAATCCTAGACGAAGATTTGCATCCAATGTATCCACACCTTCATCCTGAAGCGCATAAGCGCGCATTTTGTTGACGAGACCAATCCCTCGGCCTTCCTGTTCGATATACAGGAGCACACCCCGGCCTTCGGATGAAATCTTAGCCAATGCGAGGTCAAGCTGATCACCACAGTCACAACGCAGCGATCCCAGCAGGTCTCCGGTCACACACGAGCTGTGAATCCGTGTCAAGACTGCCTCATCACCGGTGATATCTCCCATACACAGCGCCAAATACTCGTTGTCATCGACATCCGAGAGGTAAGCATGCGTTGTAAATGTGCCATAAAGCGTCGGGAGCTTGGTTGTTGCGATGCGGTGAACCAGTTTTTCTGTCCGGCGGCGGTACGCGATGAGGTCTGCGATGGACACCAACGGCATATCCAGGCGGCTTGCCATTTCGGCAAGCGCGGGGAGACGCAACATTTCGCCATCATCACCCATAATCTCACTGATCACACCAACGGTCTGCAGTCCACTAAGACGCATGAAGTCAACCGCAGCCTCTGTGTGGCCTGGGCGCTTCAAGACACCGCCTTGACGACTCATCAAGGGGTTGACATGTCCGGGACGGTTAAAGTCTTTGGCTGCCGAAAGAGGGTTTGCCAACATCCGGATTGTTTGAGCACGGTCATGCGCGCTGCTTCCAGTTGTCGTACCCGCAACGGCATCAACGGTTACAGTAAACGCCGTCCGAAGCGACTCTGTGTTTTCCTGGACCATTAGGTCCAACCCTAGCTGACCAAGTCGTCGCTGCTCCATCGGGACCGTGATGATGCCGCTTCCCTCGCGGGTCATGAGGGTGATTGCTTCACTCGTGATGAACTCTGCGGCCATCACAAAATCGCCTTCATTTTCCCTGTCTTCGTCATCCACCAAAATGATAATGCCGCCGGCTCGCAGCTTGGAAATAGCGGTCTCAATCGAAGCAAAAGCAATATTAGCGTCGTTTACCACGCTTCAGTAGCCACTTCAGTTGCAAACCCGTTACGAACCAACATATCCATGGAAACAGGAGCGGCTACATTGGTACTTGTCGAGAATCCCATAAGGCGCTCGATATATTTCCCAATGATGTCGCACTCGATGTTCAATGAATCACCAGCGCGCCGGGATGAAAGCGTTGTGTTGTCCCACGTATGCGGAATTACACTGACCGAGAAGCTGGAATGTCCGGTATCGGCTACGGTAAGCGAAATACCATCAATGCAGATGCTGCCCTTTTCAACAATGTAGCGCATTAGGTTGGT
The DNA here is from genome assembly GCA_903881535.1 of uncultured Armatimonadota bacterium. Lineage (GTDB taxonomy): Bacteria > Armatimonadota > Armatimonadia > Armatimonadales > Armatimonadaceae > CAIRTT01. The sequence goes on along the minus strand of CAIRTT010000113.1, from coordinate 1,166 downwards.
ATCGACATCAACATGAACCTGCCAGGCATTCCCGACGGGCCGCATGGATGATATACGTCCTACACCATCGACATGCCCCTGAACAATATGCCCACCAAAGCGGCCATTGGCTACCATCGCTCGCTCAAGGTTGATCACATCACCAACCGACAATGCGCCAAGCGTCGTCCTGCGCAGCGTCTCGTAAACGGCATCAAAGACGAGCTCTGGTGCATCGATGGACACGACAGTCAGACATACGCCATTTACGGCGATTGAGTCCCCAAGGGAGACATCTTCGGATACACGTCCGGCAGCGATGCTAAGGCGGACTGACTCACTCAGTCGGTCGATACGTGTTACCTTACCGGTTGTTTCGACAATGCCAGTGAACATCAGATCTCTGCCTCCCGTCCTTCCCACACAGGCCGTCCTGTAATCAATACGTCTACACCATACCTGTGCATCTGCATCTGCGTCAACACAATTGCACTGTTCATACGTGTTGCAAGAGGCGAGCCAGCAAGGGCAACTGGCGCACTCCCACCACCAACAAGTTTCGGCGCAAGAAACCACTTGACTTCATCCACACAGCGGGCTCGGTAAAACGAACCCGTCAGTGTCCCACCTGCTTCTAGTAAGACAATTCCCAACCCAAGACCCGCAAGCAACGGCAAAATGTTCGCCACTGTGTACATATCTGGTTCCAATGTCAGAATGTGACACCCCTTGCTTTGTAAAGCTGACATGGATGCCTTCGGTGCAGCTGCCATCGTAACGACAATCGTCCCGGGTCTTGCAATTCTCGCTGAAAGTGGCATTCTGAGTGTCCGGTCAAAGACAACCACCTGAGGCTGCCGACCACTTGGCAGAGACACATTCCGAACCGTGAGGTCAGGGTCATCTGCGATGACAGTACCAACCCCGACGACAATGGCATCACAGGCCGCACGAAGGCGGTGGACAGCTTTACGCGCCGGCTCCGATGTTACCCACCGCGAATCCCCACCCTCACAGGCTGTGTGGCCATCGAGCGTTGTTGCGACTTTATGGATGACAAAGGGCCGTCCAGCGGCCTGGATACTGCGAAAGCCCCGCTGTTGATGCACAGCGCTGTCATGGAGTAGACCGACATCGACATGAATACCATTGTCGCGGAGGTGCTGAATACCCTTACCCGCCGTTCT
>CAIRTT010000112.1 GCA_903881535.1 uncultured Armatimonadota bacterium | reverse complement strand
GGCTGTGAGCTGGCGGGTGTGCTTCCTGAAATTGCACGGAAGGCACTCGCAGGAGAATACCGCAGCTTTACGCCGGCCGAGACGCGCATTATTCTGATCGAAAACAGTGCGCATGTACTCGACAGCTTTCCAGATGACCTCCGTGTCTGTGCTACGGCCGACCTTAAAGAACTTGGCGTTGAGGTCATTCCACTGCGTAAGGCAGCAGATATTCAGGCTGACCATGTGATGCTCGATGACGGGACGCGTATCCCTTGTCGAACCGTGTTTTGGGCTGCTGGCAACAAGGCTGGTCCAATCTGTGCGACGCTTGGTGCTGAACAGGACAGAGCCAGCCGCGTCGTCGTAACGCCGTATCTTCACTTGTCTGATGATAATTCGGTTTTTGTAATTGGTGATGCTGCCCATGTGCAATGGCATGGGGATATGGCCGTTCCTGGAGTTGCACCGGCTGCGCGGCAAATGGGCGAATGCGCTGGAATGAATATCGGGAAACTGGTCGCGGGAAAATCGGACCTCTTGAAGTTTTCCTACATCGACAAAGGCTCGATGGCCGTACTTGGCCGAAACAAGGCGGTTGTTGCGGCGGGCAAGCTGCATTTTCATGGTGCAATCGCTTGGTTGATGTGGCTTTTTGTCCACATTTTGTATTTGGCTGGCTACCGAAATCGCCTCTTGGTCTTGCTTGAATGGGCATATGCCTATGTAACCTACCGGAGAGGTGTCCGGTATCTGATAAAGGAACGCGTAGATTAATGGACGAGCGTGAACGAAGCTGGTATGCAATGGATGATGGTGCGACACTCGGTCAGTGTGGACCCGGTAAAGGGACGATTATCGCGGATGCTGAATACGGTAATCCTGCCGACACTGACGATGCGGATGCGCGTCTGACACTTGAGAGGCAGCGGGATGGCACTTTTATCCTCACGGGACAAGTGTATCCATGGGCATTTGGACAGATGTTTGCGGCTACCGAAACGGAAGCAGATGGCATCGCTGAGCTCATCCGCAAGCGTCTAGAAGTTCTTTCGTCCGCAATACCGGATGACGACGAGCGTGACCTTGTCATTAAGACTGCGAAGCTGCAGCAGCTTTGTGCAGATTTTGAGGCGGACTATCCGGCCATCTAGTCCGGTGAACTACTTACGGTAGACCTGCCCACTTCGGGATCCGGTAGGTCTACCAGCATCATGTGCGAGCGTTCCGTTGACCCATACCTGACATATACCGGTTGCTCGTTGCCGAGGTTGCTCAAATGTAGCCGGTGAGCCGACCGTTTCTGGATCCAGGAGGACGATATCCGCCTTGCAGCCAGTCGCGATTCGTCCGCGGTTATGCCAGCCAAGCCGCGATGCAGGCAGGCTTGTCATTTTGCGAACAGCCTCCTCGAGCCCGATGACCTTCTTTTCCCGAACGTAGTGCCCGAGGATTCTCGCGAATGTCCCAAATGTTCGAGGATGCGGTTGCTCACTGCTTCCATGGTGGGTGATATCGGTTGCGACCGAGTCCGATCCAATCATCACACGGGGATCCTGAAGGACATATTCAACATCTTCGTCGGACATCGCGTGATGCACAGCTGAAATCCATGGACCTGGTGTTGCGAAAAGGTCCAGAACAAAGTCCTGTGGATGTTGGCCGGTGTTGGCAGCCAGCGTTTCCAGAGAATGTCCGATGTAATCCGGGTGTGTCGCACACGTCGCAATCTTAATGCGTGACCAATCGTGGTGCGACATTTCGGCATGGATGCGTTCCCGATTTCCCGGTGTGTTGATCAGCTCTGCCAAGGCTTCGGAGTCTGCGGCGTTCGCCCAGCGCGGGAGGACGATGGTTTGCAAACTCGTCTGGTATGCCGTGTATGGGTACTGGTCAATGTGGATGTCGATTCCACTTGCCTGCGCTTCTGTAACGCGGGCCAATGTACGCCGGACCGCCGTCCAATTTCGTCGCAGTTCCGCTTTGTGATGACTTAGCTGGAGTGATATCCCAGCGTTTGACGCGACGCTGATCGCTTCCTCAACGGCTGCTTCGAGGTGATCGCCTTCATCCCGTAAATGCGTTGCATAAAAGCCTCCAGCCGCGGCAACAACCTTTGCAATGGCAGACAGCTCGTCTATGGATGCGTAGGCGCCTGGGATGTACTCAAGCCCAGAGGATAATCCAACGGCACCTGCAGCCATTGCGTCTTCGGCATCGCGGCACATTTGGTTGAGCTCCGTCGCATCTGGAGCTCGGTTAGCGGTTCCCATGACACGTTTTCGGAGTGTTCCGTGTCCAGCAAGGGATGCTACATTAAGAGCCGTGCCATTATCTGCGACGCGCGTCAGGAACGATGACAGATCTGTCCAGTCCAGCGTGACCCCGTAGCGGTCAAGAGCGCGGCGTTCGAGTTTGAAGTCATCTGCTGGCGTTGCAAGTCCGATGGCGATTCCACAGTTACCAAAGACTTCACTCGTGACACCTTGAGATAGAGAGCTCTCCATCCCTGGAAAGATCAGGACGTTAAAGTCGGAGTGGGTGTGGATGTCAATAAAACCGGGACACAGAACCTTGCCATCACACGGAATCGTCTCGTAGCCATCGCGTACCGGGACTTGGGTTGGTTGTGGAATGACATCGGTGATGATGTCGTTGTCGATGTAGACATCCGCCGTAAAGCCCGGGCTTCCACTGCCATCGACCACAATAGCATTCACAAATCGAGTTTTTGACATTTTGATGCTATGCTCCGGCGTTGTTGGAATCCGGACCAGAGATCGCCCACTGTGCTGCAACCAGCTCGGCGTACTTTCCACCGGCAGCCAGGAGCTCGGTATGTGTGCCTTGCTCGACAAGACGTCCGTGTTCCATTACGAGGATGCGGTCTGCATCCACGACTGTTGACAACCTGTGAGCAATCGCAAACGTCGTACGTCCTTCGGCAAGACGCGCCAGTGATTCCTGCACGGCGGCTTCTGTTTGTGTGTCGAGCGCGGATGTCGCCTCATCGAGGACGAGGACCTTAGGATTCTGGAGAATCGCCCGTGCGATGGCGAGGCGTTGCTTCTCACCACCGGAGAGCTTATAGCCTCGTTCGCCAACCATGGTGTCGTAGCCATCTGGTAGGCCGGCGATGTGTTCATGGATTGCGGCTGCACGCGATGCATCTTCAATCTGTGCATCCGTCGCATCCGGATTTCCGTAGCGGAGATTTTCCTTGATCGTGTCGTGGAGGAGGTAAGTCTCTTGGGTGACTACACCAACGAGGCGGCCAAGGTTTTGGAAGCTGATGTTCCGGATATCGACGCCATCAATGGAAACAGAACCCGTTAGTGGGTCATGAAGCCGTGGAATGAGAAAGGCCATCGTGGTCTTGCCTGCACCACTCGCACCGACAAGCGCCACACGCTCTCCTGGCTTTGCAGTAAAGGTTACATGGTCCAGAGTGAGGTCTGTTGATTCAGGGTCATGTTTGAAGGTGACACCCGTGAAGGACACTTCGCCCTGTGCCGAGGCGATATCGACTGGGGTTGGATGTGCGACTTCTCGAATGTCGTGTTGCAGATCGAGATATTCGTACACACGGTCGAAGAGGGACATTCCGCTGATGACTTCGACTTGGATGTTCATCAGGGATGTCAATGGGAAGAAGAGTCTCGACTGCAGTGCAGTAAATGCCACGATAAGACCAATCGTCAGACCGCTTCCACCTGGCTGCGCCATAAAGTAGCCAGCAAGCCAATACACCAGTGCTGGAGTGAGCTGAAAGGTGAGTG
>CAIRTT010000111.1 GCA_903881535.1 uncultured Armatimonadota bacterium | reverse complement strand
GCAGTACCGCGAAACCGGCTTTGACTGTGACTTTGCGGGTAGCTTTTCCTGTGATGACGCTGACTTCACAACCCTTTGGCAGAAAGCGGCGCGCACGGCTTACATTTGCATGCGCGATCACTTCTACGACTGCCCGGATCGTGAGCGGGTGGGCTTTTGGGGGGATGGCACTCCAGAGCTTAACCAGTGCTTTTATGTGTTTGACCCGCGCGCGCATACGCTTGCGCGTGACCTTGTCACTAGAAAGCTTGAGCCAAGGTTCTATCCGGGTCAGCACTTGGAATTCCTGGGTGGGTATGGGCTTTGGTTTTACTACATGCACACAGGTGACATCGATGCGATGCGCCGCATTTACATCCCGACCCGTACCTTCCTCTTCGAGACCTACCAGTTCGGCAAGCGCACCTGGTTTGACTGGGGCAAGGAAAATAAGGACATCGCGGTTATCGAGACCTGCTTCTACTACGACTGCCTTGCGACACTGCGGAGGATTGCTGCGCTCACCGGCCACGATGCCGACATCCCGCTTATTGATGCCAAGCGCGCCGCTATAAAGGAAACGTTTGATGCCAAGTATTGGAAAAATGGCGCATACCAGTCAGCGCAAGTAAAGATTCCGGATGACCGTGCGAATGCGATGGCGGTGAACTGCGGGCTGGCATCCGAGGACAAGTGGGAGCCGATTTTCACAAATGTACTCTCAAAACAGACATTTTCAAGCTGTTTCTTTGACCGCTGGGTGTTTGAGGCGATGAGCAAAATGGGGCGTGAGCGGGATGCTCTGCTCCGGATGGCTACCCGCTATCGCACGATGATTCCCTGCAGCTTCACAACGCTTTGGGAGCACTACGACAGGTGGTGGGCAAGTAACATCGATGCCTTTGATGATGCATCCTCGCTGAATCACGGCTGGAATCCACCGGCGATTTTCCTCTCGGAAACGATTTGTGGCGTGCGGCCAACCGTGCCAGGCTGGACAGAGTTTGAGGTGATGCCAAAGGATGCCTTCCTGAATGACCTTAAAGTAACCGTCCCAACGGTCATCGGGAATGTCCATGCGGCCATCAAGAAAACCAGGTCACGCTACACGCTCGATGTCGTCATCCCAGCAGGCAGCAGCGCGGTTGTCGGTATTCCGCGGAGCGCGTTCTCACAGCTCGACGATGTGCGTGTCGGCCGGAATGTGGTCTGGTCTGCAAAGTCTGGAAGCACATCACGGACTACGTTCAAGACCACCGATTCAAATGGCTATGTTCGCGTAACCCTTCCTGCAGGAGCGTGGCAGGTCACGGGCACAGGACGGCTGCCGTTGGTTCGTGAGAAGCCAGCCGCTGCCCCACCGCCGCAGGACAAGTACATTGATAAGCATGGCTGGACCGCAAGTGCATCCGTGCCGGATAGCAGCTTTCTCTTCAGCGGCGACAAGATCCCGATCGCGGTGCCGGCAGCAAATGCCATCGATGCCGACGCTTGGACAGGCTGGCGCGACATGACCAGCAAGCAGTATCCGGGGCAGTGGTTCCAAGTCGATTTGGGAAAAGTTGAGCGTTTCTCAGGCATCCGGCTTGATAACACCTGGGCGCAGTGGGATTCGCCAGTCGGCTACGAGGTGAGGACATCACAGGATGGCACCTCATGGAGTCAGCCAATCGCAAGCGGCAAGGGAGCGCCGGGGATCACACGTATCACCTTTGCGACCCAGCGGGCCCGATTTGTACGCATCACGCAGACGGGGTCGAGCAACCTCTACCACTGGTCGATTTATGAGCTGGATGTTTTCCATTAGACGCATCAAAACAGTCTGGAGCCCAACGTGATTGTCATCCCTATCACCATTCACTTTGTCAATGACTTGGATATCAATAAGTCTGGTCAGCGCCTCACGCCGTGGCTGACGGAGAAGGACATCCGGGAGACGGTTTTGCCGGAAGTGAACCGCATTTGGAAACCGGCTGGCATCGCGTGGAACCTGCTGGCGGTAGATGTGGCGAAAAGCGATGTCAGCAAGAGTGAGCGTGTCGCACGGTATTTGGAAGGTGCTGCACGCGGCGAGGATGGCGGTTCAAACCCGGAGCTTGTTCGTAATCTGTTATCTATCATCCCGGTCACCGATGACAAAGTGAAGTCCGTTCATGTCTGTGTGCTTCCGTTTATTGGTTCGACGCTACAGGGAATTGCGATTCCAAAGCGGCAGGTTGCTTTTGTTGGGCAGTGGACAGACAAGCCGAGCCAGGGTCGAAAGGCTCCTATTCGGTGCAAGATTGTTGAGACTGGGGCGTTTGCGCAAGGATCGTTCAGCCGAACGCTGGCGCATGAGCTTGGGCACACGCTTTCGCTGCAACATCCAGACCGGGCGGCAAGGCAACCGGATGCCCTTATGGGTGGCGGCAGGCCAGGTAATGCACTTACGGAACAGGAATGTGACATGGCACGTAAAGCAGCACTCAGGCTCTATCCGCAGACGGAGCTCAAACTCACGACGCCGTTGGAT
>CAIRTT010000110.1 GCA_903881535.1 uncultured Armatimonadota bacterium | reverse complement strand
TCGATGTTCAAGAGCGGGAACTCACGGAATCAAAGTCGCTGTTAGAAGAGCAATTGGGCCATCCTGTGCCATTTCTGGCCTATCCCGTTGGCAGTGCCGATAGTAAGACCATTGAGCTGACAAAGTCTCTTGGCTACACGATGGCCTTCACGATGAAGAATGGTCCTGCCGAGGAATCCCCTGGGGTGCTGGAGATACAGCGGACAATTCAAACGAAATACAAGGATGCATTTGAGCAGTCTCAAGACCGGGCTAAGAATGTGCCTGCTGCTGTGGTTACAGCTGACATTAACAATGCTCCTATAACGCTAACCGATGGTGAATTTGATGGAATATCGTTAGTGTTTGTATCGGGGGGGACCCCGATGTCTGTTCGTGACCCGGATGGCGGACGGAAGTCTGTCGGAGCGTATGTTGAAAAACATAGTGCTTTAGCTGGGATGAATGGCACGTTTTTCGTCAATGCGGCTCTCCGAGGCACCGATAACGCCATGATTGGTCCTTTTAAGTCACAGAATGAGGGTGTGTTTTTTGTTGATCGTGATGCACGGCGATTGGAAAAGTTAGTCGGTCGCCCACTGATTGCATGGAATGAAACAAAGATAAGCGTTGCTCCATTCAGTTCCGAAGCATTGAACAGCGAGGATGGGGTTCGTCAGCTCCTTCCTGAGTTCACGGATTGCTTTTTGGCTGGGGCTTGGATTGTCCACAATGGAGAAGCACGTTCCAGGAGTGAAATATCCACGGCTGCCGCTGGTGACTTCAACGATCCGCGCAAACGCGCGTTCTTTGGATGGAAATCTGATGGGACCCTCGTGTACGGTGCGACACAGAACGTGATTACGACATCAGCGATGGCCCGGGGAGCAGCGGCGGCTGGTTTACAGGAAGCGTTTCTAATGGATAGTGGCTTTAGTACTTCGATAGTCTTCAACGGCAAAATAATGGCAACTGGGCATTCAAGTGAGTCCCTCCCAAGCCGAGAGGTTCCACATGCTCTGGTTATCAAAGGTGAACTTGGGCAGCCTGTTAATGCAGCAAGTCAGAAGGCTTTTGATGAAGCGAAGTCGTCTACAGAACTTACGAGTGACACAATCGGTGAAGAGGTGGTGAAAACGAAAAAACGGCGCCGTTCCCGGCGCCGTTAATGCCCAAAGCGAGAGTCGAACTCGCACGCCTTTCGGCACTGGTACCTGAAACCAGCGTGTCTACCATTTCACCATCTGGGCAGATAGCGAGTGGATGTTACTATACTTACTTCGTGGTGTCAAGCCGACAATGTTAGATGGCTTGTGGGAACGATTCCACGATAACATGCGTATTCGAGTTAACAATTATGGTTTTAGGCTTTATTGGTACACAGACCCTGATCATCGTGATGGTCATCGCTTTGCTGGTGTTCGGCCCGCAAAAGCTTCCTGAAATTGGTCGTCAAATAGGTCAGGCTATGCGTGAGTTAAAGAAGATGTCCGGAGACATGACCAAGGCACTTGACCTTGAGCAGCATGTATCGATGGACACTAATTATAACTACGGATCGTATTCAAACTATACGGATTCATCGACTTATAAAGAGCCGATGGACCAATATGGTTTGAGTGATTCGCACGCTTACACTCCGGATGGTGAGCTCCAGTTGGAGCCGGCACCACCGTCCAAGACACTTGAAATCTCTGGCAAATATGCCGAAGACGGCACGCTTATTGCTGATGAACCTATTGCGGAGTCTGAGGTTGTCGCATTGGATGTGGTTACCGATGGTTCGGATGTGGGTGATAATACAGACGTTCAGCCTGTTGGCGCAGCCGATGCTGTTGTCGATGTTGCGAGCGTGGAAAGTACGCCTTTCGTGGGCTCACCTGATAATGAGGGTGAGGATTCTGCAAGTAATGTTGAGACGGTGGACGTCGAAGATTCACCCGCAATCGCATCTGAAGGTCGGGCGGACTCGACATCGGATGAGGTAGCATAGGAACACAGCACGTGAGTGCGGAGGATTACGGTAATGACAGTAGCATATTGGACAGGATGGGAAGGTTGGGCAATCGCTGCGGTTGTCTTCTTGGTTCTGTTTGGCGGCACAAAGATTCCCCAACTGGCAAAGGGACTTGGCGAAGGAATTCGTGAGTTCAAGAAGTCAGTCATCGACGAAGAGAAGCCTGAAGACAAGAAGTCTGATGGAGATGGCAGCTAGTCATGTCGATTCTCGTTGCGTTACTGACGATAGTACTTTTCCTCTTGTCGATTTCTTTGATTTTTGTAGTTGTAGTACAAAATCCCAAGAGTGAAGGGTTTGGCTCGGGCGTCCAGAACACCCCTGGTGGATCATTCCGCGGTAAAGCGGGATTCGATGACATCATGTCCAACTACACGCGCATCATTGCGATTGCTTGGATTGCGACGGCATTTCTGGTTGGCGCGGTCAATCGCTAACGTGCGGGCTAGATAGTTACAAGCGTGGCCCCCGAATGGGAGTCACGCTTGTTTTGTTTATGAGGTTGTGTAATGCCTTTTCTAATGCTTCCAGCAATGATCTGCAGCCATGTTTCACCTCTACGAGACACCTTTGATCTTAAAGGTGTCAATGTTATATCCGTGACACAAGTCGTTGCTAGGCTCAAAGGGCTCAGCATCATCTCAAGGCAAACACTTGTGGCTGCGATTCTGGATGAATATAAGTCGCAGGGGTATCCTCTTGCCGTTGTCACTGATGTGGAACAAAAGGGCGACACTTGGTCGATAAACGTCGTCGAAGGTAAGATTCGCCGCTTTATCTTTGCTGGCAGCAAGAAAACAAACGTTAATCGAGTTGAAAGGTTTCTTGACCTAAAAGTTGGTCTTCCTTATCACCTTCCTACAAGCCAAGCAGATCGGGCCCGCCTTGCGAGACTGGGAGCCTTCGCGGATGTTCAAATTTCTCCGGTGATCAGCGATGATGCTGAAGCAGGAGAGCTTGGTACTGTCGATGTCAAGGTAACGCTAAAGGATACACAGACCGGTAACATCGCTGCCACAGTCGGATACGGTGACTTCACGGGCTTCACTGGTTTTGTATCCCTTACTGAAAACAATCTATTTGGTTCACTGGATCAAGCCCAACTTAACTGGCAGCGCTGGTCCTATTTGACACTGGATTCATTAGGCAACTTTGTCCAGCAGCCCGCTCGCCAAGCGTTCTCTCTAAACCTTCAACATCCTGTGGGCAACAAGAAGTCGCCTGGCTTTGATATCTCCCTTTATGATCAAAACACATTGTTTCTTCCAACGTTTTCGAACAATGTTGAAACGCTTAGAAACTATGAGCAACGTAAAGGTGGAAATGCTCGCATCGGGCGTCGGATAGGTCAAAACGAATTCTGGCTAGGATACCGATACGACGATGTGAGTATGTTGGCGGCGCCATCCAATTTAGGAGCATCACCAGCGGAAATCGCGAGCAGTGTAGGAACGATCAGTGCCTTTAAATTTCAAGTTGGCGGAGATTCTCGTGACAACGCGACGAACCCTCAGTCGGGAAAGAATTGGCGACTATCTACTGAACAAGCATCAACTGGTTTTGGCGGCACGACCAATTTTTCGAAGTCTGAAATGGATTTCAGGGCGTATCGACGACTTTCACGCAAATCTCCGAGTCAGAAGCTTGGCATTACGCTTGCATCCAGGACAATGGTTGGAGTTACCGCTGGAATCGTCCCACTGACAGAGCAGTTCTTTCTCGGTGGCTTTGACCTTATGCGTGGATATGATCTTTACTCTCTCCGAGGGGCATCGATGTTTCTACAAACCGCTGAGCTTCGTGTTCCGATTTCGGAGAGTGTTACGGGTGCTTTTTTCGTAGATTATGGTGGAGCATCCTTGGGCAGGACCATTGAGGGCAAAGACCTCAAAACCGGTGTTGGGGCTGGATTACGCTTTGCAACGCCGTTTGGACCTATTCGTCTTGACTTTGCACTGGGACGTCGCCTACAGACATATGTTTCGCTCGGGCAGAACTTCTAATTGGTAGTAGTCGAGCGTGCGCAGCCTTACGACTTTCTAGTCCTCGAGGCTCTCGTAGAAGCAACATTTATCGAAACATGGACTGGCATTGTTGACGAAGATCATATTCGCCAGCATCTTGATGATGGGCACGCGCGTCAGGTCGTTGAGCGTTATGCACGTTGCAATAATGCAGACGTTTTCGTCGCTCGAAAGGCCGATGTCCTCGTTGGCTACGCAATAGGTTTATCACCGGCGGACAGTACTGACTTCACAATGCCTGGATTCTACAAAGTAGACAAGCTTTATCTTAGGTCGAGTTTTCATGGTCGTGGTGTTGGGAAACAGCTATGGGATGCCATGGTGGACAGTGCGAAAGAATCTGGAGCCTCTGGACTGTATCTGACCCATTATCCTGGGAATGCTAGAGCATCAAGTTTTTATGCACGGCAAGGGCTAAAAAAGGTCGGTGATACGGTTTACAAGTGTGGGAATGGTGATTATAGCGATTGGGTGCTTGCAGCTCGATGGAGTGAATTGGTATCTACATCCGATGACAGAGGGGTTATAGCTTAGTAATGGAACGCGTAGAAGTATACGATACGACTCTTCGGGATGGTTCACAGATGGACGGTGTGTCATTTTCTGTAGAAGATAAAATTCGCATCGCCAAACGACTGGCTGCTTTCGGTGTTGACTATATCGAAGGTGGCTGGCCAGGAGCTGTTCCGAAGGACACTGAGTTCTTTGCACGTATGCGTGACATCGATCTTAATGGCGTAGCACTGGCAGCATTTGGCGCTACACGTAAGGCGAACAGCGATGTGGAAACAGATCCACTTTTGAAGGCTGTTTTAGATGCGCAGACTCCCGTCGTTACCATCGTAGCAAAGTCAAGTGCTTGGCAAGTGGATGAAATTCTGCGGGTCTCCCGCGGTGAAAACCTCAAAATGGTTTTCGAGTCTGTGAAGTATCTAAAAGACCAAGGGAAAAAGGTAATTCTTGATGCAGAACACTTTTTCGATGGCTACATCCTCAATCCTGATTACACAAAAAATGTACTTTCCGAAGCTGTCCGCGCCGGTGTAGATGTCATTGTGCCGTGTGACACAAACGGTGGGATGCTTCCTCATCAAATCAGCCAGATCATTGCAGATTTGGTCGATACCTATAAGTCAACGATGATTGGGATGCACCCGCACAACGATGGAGATTGCGGAACGGCTAATGCACTCGCAGCGGTCATGGCTGGGTGTCGACATGTTCAAGGAACCATTAATGGACTTGGTGAACGAACTGGGAATGCCAACCTGATCCCAGTGATTGCGAATTTGTCCATCAAACTTGGATATCAAGTCGGTAAGGACCACACGCTACAAGACTTAACATCAATGTCTGCTTTAGTGGATGAAACAGCCAATCTTTCACCGAATGCCCGGGCGGCATACGTTGGTAAGAATGCATTTACTCATAAAGCTGGCCTACATGTGGATGGCATTTCAAAGCATGCATCTGCGTATGAACATATCAGCCCTGAAACCGTTGGAAATGTACGGCGTCTACCAATTTCCGAACAGTCGGGTAAGGCGACGGTTGTGCAGCATGCGGCAACCATGGGCCTGAAATTGGATAAGAACTCCAAGGAAGTTCGCGCAGTTCTAAATGCAGTCACAGAGCAAGAGGCTGCCGGCTATGCATTTGAAGGTGCTGAAGCATCCTTTGAACTAATCGTTCGTAAGGAAACCGGACAGTATCAAAAGTTCTTTGATTTGATCGGGTACCGGGTCCTTGTTGAGAAGCGCAGCTCAGATCAGAGCCCAATAACAGAAGCAACTCTGCGGGTTCGCGTTGGTGACAAAGAGTATCTGACAGTGGCTGATGGAGATGGTCCTGTACACGCCCTGGATGGGGCACTACGTAAGGCACTTTGCGATGCGTACCCTCAGCTCGCGAGTATCACACTGACCGACTTCAAAGTGCGTGTCGTGACATCCGGTGAAGGAACCGCCGCTAAGGTACGTGCAATCATTGAATCGACGGATCACCATGGTCACTCGTATAATACGGTCGGTGTATCAACGAACATCATTGAAGCCTCTTGGGAGGCTCTGGTAGAGTCGGTTGAATATGGTTTGTTTGGTCTTGGCGTAGTTTGATTTTCAGTTCAGATACCTTTACTGGAGGGAAATGACGATGACACGAAGATTTGCTATTGTTGGACTGATGGCATCAGCTCTCCTGCTTCATGGCTGTGGCGGCGGAGTAATGCCGTACCCTGGTACTGGTGGTACACGTGCTAAGGCTAAATCGATTGTAAAGTCGATGCTCGGCTCTGAGGGCCAGATGAGTGGAAATGCTCCCACACTCTCGATGAATGACGGTGGGATGCCAGGCGGTGGTGCGAGCAATGTTGCCGCACCAAGACTTGACATGTACTTCCGGAACATCGGTGGTGCTGGTTTATCCGGTCGAACCAGACAGTTTCTGCCACCTGATGATTCCTCCTACGCGTACTTTTACTTTGATGATTGGTTGCAGCTTTGGGTTGACGTAAAGATGACGCCAGGTATGTATCGACAGGACATGTATCTGGATGAGGCTAAGACCGAACCAGCAGGGTATGCCGAATCGATCATGCCGTCCGACTGGACCATCTTTCCGATTGTCTTTTCACACAGATATCGGTTCGAAAAAGGTCCGCTTGCCGTCGCTTATGGAGACTACATCACTGAATCCGAAGCGGATGGAACGTTTCGCTCAAAGTACGAAAGCATATCCGCAGATGGCACCGTTGACAAAGGATCAAGCACCTACGTAGCCGAGGGCGATTATACGTATAGTTCGAGTACTACACTTGCTTCCGGCGCGTGGTCACGGTTTTCGGGTACGTATCGGATGGACGGCTCTGGAAGTTCGCTGGTCGAATCCAGTGATGGCTACAAGTCCACCTTTATGTTTAACGCCGATGGTAGTGGCAATGCAAGAATTGAAGGCTCAGACCCATTGCTTCCAGCCCTCATCAAGTGGGATGCTGAAGGTAATGTTGAGATTCGCTACGCGGATGGTACCGTCGAGAAGTATAACCGCTGGAGTTGGTTTGGTGGCGGTTCGTCCGATGATGGCTCGGGTGCAGAACCAGGAACTACCGGCACTGGCTAGTAAGTGAACGTGGGGAGCCAAAGCTGGCTCCCCATTCGAAGTTAACCGGTCGAGAAGATTGGAGCTTGTTGCTTGGCAACTTGCTTTAGTTCAGCGATTTCCAAATCGGTAATCGTCGTAAAGCGTTCTGCATACGTTAATGCGCGGCGAAACAGTACTGGGTCACCCGGAGGGACTGCTGCGGTAACATCCTGCGACAATGTCCATCTTAGGGCGAGCTCTGAAAGCCGTTCATCTGCAATAGGTGAATACCAGCAGTTTGGAAATCCTCGGTGTTCGCCATCTTTCCAATGGGTCATTGCCATAGCCTTTAGAGCTAGGCGGGATGCTCCCTTTGCAACACAGGCATCAATAATCTGCGGTCCAAAGTTTCCCGCGTACGTTGTTACGAAGTTGACTGGGAAAAGCGCGCTTACAAACGGAAACAGCTCCAATGCTCTTAGTGCAGCTTCAACAGAATGGGCGCTAAATCCGATATGCCGAATTTTTCCCTCTTGCTGAGCCTTGATAATCACATCCATG
>CAIRTT010000109.1 GCA_903881535.1 uncultured Armatimonadota bacterium | reverse complement strand
CACCAGGCAGCAACAGCGCAAAATAAGTCGCCATGCTACCCGGTGGCTGGTGAAATCCATCATGCTGTGACTATTGTTGCTCAGGAAGCTGCTTTGTTTCAAGGAGCTTTAGGCCATCTGCGGAGTAGATGTAAACCGTGCGTCCGCGGACGATAGTGACAAACTTACCGCTTGCCTTTGCGGATACGGGTGGCCCGCCAGGACCACCTGGTCCACCGCCCCCTCGCATTCCGCCAGGTCCGCCGCCCGGAGGCATTCTAAAGAAGCTTCGGTCTGGCACGCCTTTGAACGAGCGTGGAACAAACGGGAATGTATCCGTAAGGACGTAGTAATAGGTCCCCTTTGGATATTCAGGCGTCACGCCGGTGCGGCCATTATGCTCATCAAGGTCGCCAAACGTCTTGTTGTATTCAAAATCAGTTCCAAAGGAACCATCATAAGGACCCGTTGGCCCCTCCGTGCGGTCACCGGCACGTAACTTGAAGCTACTCTTGAGCTTTACCAAGCCAGACTTTGGATCGTTGGGCTTTTTGAAAGCAAACTGTGCGTAGATCGGATAACCATCCGCGGCCCAGCCGACAAGCGCCATTTTCTTGTCATATTGCAGACGCTTGAGAAGCCCATAAGGCATGCCGTGGTAGTGGTAACTGCCATCCGGTTGGACATGGGCCAGACTGTCATCATTGCCGAGGCGCCCTCCCATCATGCCAGACAATGCCTCGTAATGGAAGCGAAAGTCATTGTTCCAAATCTCAGCCGTGCCGGGATCAAAGGGAATTCCATTGATGGCAACGCCGAAGAGCGCGCCGCGGCCGACACCAGGGTTCGTCGAGATGGTTGGCTTTACTGGGACTTGATACGTGTGCGGTATTGGACGAATTGTGTTGGGGTTTCCACGATTTGGAAATTGCCCGGGGACATGGTCTGGGATGCCATTGCTTTGGATGGTCCGAATGCCATCTTTAATCGTGATTACGACAGAATTCTGTTCACCATTAACCGTTGGCTTTACGGGTGTGGCTGACCGGGTTCCCTGAAAGGCAACGGCACCGGCTGTGACTGCCAAACAACATCCAAACGTCAAGGCATTGTAAATTTTCATCGCGTACCATCCCGACCAAGTTTATGGATGACCTTACGATAGCGTGAAACTGTGAACCGAATATGAATTTACGGAGAACACGCTTGAGATGCTAGATAAAAGCCATTCTTGGTCGCCAGTTAGATGTTGATGAACATCGATAACGTAGCAACGCTGTTTCATCGGTAGAATCTGGCTATATGAACCTAGGTGACCTTAGCTGGCCGAGTGTCGATGCGACAACGGACCGCGTTCTCATTATCCCGATTGCCTCGTTTGAGCAGCATGGCCGCCACTTGCCTCTGCTTTCTGACAGCATGATTGGGCAGGCAGTCGTCGACAAAATCACGCCTGAGATTGCTGATATCGCGATCTTTCTCCCGATGCTTTGGCTTGGCGCGAGTGATCACCACCTCGCGTTTCCCGGCACGGTGTCCATCCCGCAGGATACCTATGTGAAGGTTTTGGAAGGCATTGTCGAGTCAGGCATCATGGCTGGCTACCGAAAGATTCTGCTCCTTAACAGCCATGCTGGGAACCTTGTACCAGCGCAACTAGCACTGACAAATCTGCAGCTGCAATTCAAGGATGCCATCCCTGAGCTATACCTTGCGCTGACGAGCTGGTTTGATATCGCATCCCGCGAGATCGCAGCGATAGAGGATTTGGTTCAGCCATCCGTAAGTCATGCTTGCGAGTGGGAAACGAGCATCATGCTGACCGCGCATCCCGACCTTGTCATCATGGCGCAGGCCGCAGGGGCGCATATTGACTTTCCAAGCCGCTATTTCCAGCCAGATTATCGTGCGCCGCAGCGCGTGTATGTTGCACGGACGATGGACCAGGGGACGTCGACAGGCGCCTACGGTCATTGCGAGCTGGCATCCGTTGAGAAGGGTGAAGCAATTCTCACTTTGGCATCGGCGGTGCTTGTCGACTTTATCCGTGAGTTTCACAGCTGGCCGGTGGTCACACCGCAACCGGAGGCCTAATGGAAGCATTGTCCTGGATGCCGGGTGCTGTATGCTTGCCGACGCCTACGAGGGAAATGCTTGCAGACCTTCCTGAGTTAACGGCGCCCAAGTCTGGACAGCGTGCCTTCAATGTCGTTACGCCATGCATCGAAACGGATGATGACCTTGCGAATGCCCTGCTTTGGCACTACACGCAGGCAGTTCAGTGCATTGCAGACACTATCGGGCGCGTCGACTTAATCCTCGATGTCAGCCTCCTAGATGCCTATCCGCAGAACTGGTCGGTCACGGCAGCGTGGAAGCCATTTTTCAAGCTTGATAGACGGCACATTGCAGCGTTTGCCATTGAGCAGGTGTGGCGTGAGTGCCTTCGCGACCGCGGAATTAGGCTTGCTATTCATCGCTTGGATTCCGCTAGCGATACTGACATCCATTACGATGTAAATACAGTTGAGTTTAACAAAAATCGCCATTTGACTATTATTGACACTTACAATCAGCATTTACATCTGAATGATAGTAAATACGATTATATACCAACACGCAGCAAGCCCAGATGGCCCAATAAATCCGAGCCTGTAGCCGTCCTTGGTGCGGGTGGCCCCATACCAACATCGGCGATTGAACTCTTAAAGCAAAACCACGCTGTCGTGCTGTGCGATTACGAGCCCCTCGAAACGATTGCAAGCCGCGGGGCACCCCACCAGCCCAAGGGCGCCCCCCTGCCCGTTTTGCCCGTCATGCCACCGCATTGTGAGGCAACATTTGACATCCTCGACCGCGCCGCGCTGCGTGCCGCCATTACCGGGTGCGCAACGCTCGTGAACTGTGCCTGCACACGCTACACGCAAAATGACTTCCGTGTAAACACCGTCGGTGCGCTTGTCGCAGCCGAGGAGGCACTCGCCGCCGGAGTCAAACGTATCGTGACCACCGGGCCACAGGTCATCACGCTCGAACCATACACCGGGTTCCACCACGACCACGATGTCCCTATCGACGCGCCCGGTCGCCCCGGGTGTAATCCGTATGGCCTCTCCAAACACATCGGGCAGGAGCTCGTCCGTGTTCTCTGCGAGCACTCGGATGCGCAAGGCATCACGTTGT
>CAIRTT010000108.1 GCA_903881535.1 uncultured Armatimonadota bacterium | reverse complement strand
GGTGTCATGGACCTGGAATGCTTCATCCAAGTAGCGGCTGAGTGGCTTTTCGATGTAAACGTGCTTGCCAGCCTGCATCGCGTGGATAGCGATCTGTGAGTGCCAGTGCTCAGGCGTCGATAGCATGATCGCATCGATGTCTTTGCGGGCCAGGATCTTTGTGTAGTCACGGGTCATGAATGGGTTGGCATCGCCGCCCTTGTCAGCTGCCTTCTTGATGATGTCAGCACCACGGACATTGTATGCATCGTAGACATCGCATCCTGCGACAACCTTGGTGTTACGGTTCAGGCCATCATCCACAAAGCCACGGAGGTGACCGTTGGTACCCTGTCCACCCAAGCCGATGAAGCCGAGGATGAGGCGGTCATTCGCGCCAATCGCACGACCTGTTGCCATCACGGTGCCCTTCGGGAAGATGCCACCCTTCATGTTAGGTGCATCTGCGACTGGGTGTGCAATACCACTGGTTGTGATGGTTGCTGGGCCCTTTGCCACTGGGGTCTGTGCGGTTGCTGGCGCGACTGCGACACCCGTTACAACTGCTCCGGCTGCGCCGGTGGCTACTTTAAGAAAATCACGACGGGATGCGCCGTTGGTTCCACTTTCCATAATTGTTCCTATTCCTATAAACATGAGCCCCGGGTGTGCCCGGGTCCCAAACCAACTTGACCTTCGTAGTTAATGACGAGATCTCTATTTTTGGTACTGAACAGAAAACCATTCAGCACCGCATCCAACATGGGCCCCGGGTTTGTCAAGAGCCCAAATCCAACCCGACCGGCTTGTCAGACGGCGAGGTCTTTATTTTTTGGTGCTGAACAGAACACCATTCAGCACCGCATCCGACATGGGCCCCGGGTTTGTCCAGAGCCCAAATCCAACCTGACCCTGTTACTAGATAGTTAGGTCTTCCTTTGTGATGTTGATACGTCCACCGTTCAACACCGCTTCGTTTGCACGAATCGCAACGACCGTCGCACGGTAGCCGACCATCGCATCCGATTCAGTTTGCTTGCCTGCACGTACGCCATCGAGGAAGGCATCACAAGCGTAATACACCGGTGTCTTCTTAGGATCGACATTACGGTTCTTACCCGGCTCGAGACCACGCTTGAGGAGCTTGGATGCATCCGCAACGAGCGCAATACCCGTATCATCACCGACGGCCTCACGGTAAGCATAGACTTCCCAACCTAGGGCGGTTGCATCCGCTTCCTTGATCATCCATGCACGCGTGTTCTTGTCAATCGGATCCTTCAGCATAATCGCTGCATCCGAGCCTTGGAACTGCTCGTAGTTGCCAGCGAAGGAGTTCGAGAGGGTGGCATCAAAAACCATCCGGACACCGTTCGCAAACTCAAGAACAGCTGTAACCGAGTCCGCAACCTCACGGCCATCCTTCCAGTTCGTCAGCGAGCCAAAGCCGGTGACAGCAATCGGGTCACTCTTGACAAACCATGCCGCTGTGTCCAGCGGATGGATACCAATCTCGCCGACGAGGCCAAGGCTGACCGACTTGCTGAGACGCCAGTTGAGTGCTGCTTCACGTGCACCGTTTGGAGCCGTCTTACGCCAGGATGTCTTCTTGTTCCACTGTGACTTGCAGGTCGTGAGGTTTGGTCCGAGAACACCGGTTGTCACAAACTTCCATACGTGATGGTGCTGTGGGTTAGTGCGCTCCTGCAAACCAGTGTGGAAGACAATACCCTTCTCTGCAGCCTTCTTGGCAGCCTGTGCGATTGCACGGGCATCCTCGATGGTGTTCGCAATAGGCGCTTCACAGAAAACGTGCTTGCCAGCTTCGAGCGCGGCAACCACGATCTCACGGTGAAGGTGTGTTGGTGTGGCTACGAAGATTGTCTTTACGGATGCATCCGCAATCGCAGCCTTGTAATCCGTTCCCGTG
>CAIRTT010000107.1 GCA_903881535.1 uncultured Armatimonadota bacterium | reverse complement strand
TGCCCGGATGGCGGGGTTGCCGCCATCGGTTGTCGAGCGTGCTAAGCGCATCCTGATGCTCCTCGAGAAGGCAGGCGGAGCGCCCCGGATCGAGACGACAACTGCGACGCTACAGATGACGCTCTTTGAAGTGGCAATCCATCCTGTGGTTGAAGAACTGCAGTCGATTGATCCCAATCGCCTGTCCCCGATGGAAGCGCTGCAGCTGTTAGCCCGCCTGCATGTGGATGCGAAGAAGCGCTGAGTTCCATGCGGGCCCTTCGTGGCGGGCCAGAAGTGTTTCTAAAATTTGATTTCATTTTCTTTTTGACAACGGCATCTGGAAGCGCTGCAACTGTTAGCCCGCCTTCACGTGGATGCGAAGAAGCGCTAAGTTTAACGTGTCTCTTATCGCGGGTCAGAAGCGTCACCAAATTTTGAATTGTTTCTACTCTCTGGCAAAGGCGTCTGGAAGCGCTGCAGCTATTAGCCCGCCTGCACGTGGATGCAAAGAAGCGCTGAGTTTAACGTGGCTGTCGTAGCGGGTCGGAAATATGACCAAAATATGTATTCTTCAATGACAACGTGATTCCGTTTAAATCCACCTAATGCCGTAGTAATGGGTCTGGTCACACGTTTATGGCTGGACACCGTGAGGTCTAGCCTTTACTGTCTGCTTCCTTAGTATGCTGGAGAAAATCTCCAGCTCTTACAGCTAGTTTGATTTAGTTGATGCACCTAAAGTATGTGTCAAATGCAACTTGATTGAATGACCTGCATGCGTTAGCAACAACATCGGCCGGAAAACGGCCTAATCTGGGTAGCAGACGAAAAAGTTAGAAAAGTTTAGTCACAGAGAGGCCCCAGGTTACACGAATCTTTGCTATCAGTGTGTCCCGATGCGATCGCTCCGCTTTTGCAATGTTGCGATAGCTAACATCAACGACACGGCTTTCCATGCCTCAGTGCGTTTATTCTCCACTCCAGTACTTGCACCTTAATAAATGCATTTAACGACACTTTAAGTTGCATTTTTCAAATAAATACGTGTGGTAAATCCAGAAATATGTGACCAGTGGACTAACTGATTAAAGTTAGAAAAGTTTAGCGCGATGTTCACGTCAATTTTCTGGAATTGTTTGTTATTACTCTCCACGCAGTCAAACCCGACTCGATTCCAATGAGCTATGTCCCGGCAACCGTGTTGCCCTTATTGGTTTTTTCAGTTGGTTGCCTGCGGAGGAATGATGCGTTGTTTTGCGAGTCCTAGGACTTGGTATGTCAGTTTGCTAACAGGTTGCACGCTTGGCATGGTTAGATATCCCGCGGTGGCACAAGGCACTTGGTACACATCCAAAGCTGCTTGGCTGGCTGCGGTTACAAGTGTGCGAACGGATACGTTTTCGGACTCACTTGGCCGCGAATTAATTCATAACCGATTAGGCGGAGACCTTAAAGTCTGGGAAACAGGTACCACAACTAATCATCTCTACGGTGGCATCAACAATGTTGGTGACCGGTTCATCAGTGTGAGCCAGACCAGTAACATCATGAACCTGTCATTCAACTCATTTGCATTTGGAGGCATGTTCGCGGTGGTGGATATCAAGGACTACCGGCTAAACAGCTCGTTGATGATCACGTCATCAGATGGCACTAGCGGGGTAATCAACACGAGCTCCACCGAGGCTGTATTTTTTGGTTATGTTGGGGATGCGCCGATTACATGGCTGACGATCGAACAGCCGCAAGCCAGTGGATACGTTGCCTTGAACAGCTTCTCACTGGCAATCCCGGCAGGAGATTTTTCTGTCGCTGGAGCAAATGTAGCGCCGGAGCCTGGTACACGTGAGCTCGTCATGTTTGGGACGGGTGTGGGACTGGTGGTCATCGTCATAAAACGTAAGCGACTCTTGATCGCAGGCTTGTTTCCATGGCAATCAGGCAAATACTCCGCCAATTAGGCAGTTTTGGCTAAAGTTTACAAATATTTAGTCGGTGCAATACGTGTCAAATGGATGCCAATTCCGGATGATGATAATGGGACGGATGTCTGTCTCCAGAAAGCTACTCTGGAGCAGTTGCCCCTCTGTCCCATGCCATCCATTTGGGTGCATCAATCTGATTCCTGCTCGTTCCACTTATGCACTTCCGAAAAGCAAACGTATTACGCACTGTCCTAATCGTCATCACACTGTTGGTGGGATTGTGTCTGCCTGCCCGAATGGCAAGTGCGATTGACCGGTTTGCAATCCAGTTTGATGGCGCATCTACGGGAACGGGAAACGATGCCAGGCCGCTGACGGTTGTCTTTGAGCTGACCGGCTTTGCCAGTCCGCAAGGCGTGCTTACGATTTACATTGGGCAGCTGGCACTTGTGGATGCAGGTTCAACTGTGACGGAGCTCTTTGGCCCTTTGTCACAATATGCCCTTGATGCATCGATGAGTCCTGGGATTCTCGATCTCTCGGGTGCTACCGGACAGCCAAGCCACCTCCTGTTTACGATGGGACGTAACTCAGATACCTATGCAACGCGCTGGGACCTCCGGATGGCTGGTGAAAAGGCAACCCTGGTGGGCACTGCGGGTAAGCAGACGTTTACGTTTGTGGGGCGGGTAAAGGGGTACGAGCCAACAGGTGATGTGAGCGAAGAACTTCCACTTTCGACTGTGTTAGTGGCAGGTGGCATCGGTCTTGTTGCCCTCATTGGCCTTGGATGGTTCTGGGACATTCAGGCAAAAAAGGCTGCCGTCGAAAAGCTGCGACGACGTGTGGTGAAAGGCTATGCGGTTGAACGACAAGTCAGCGGCCGCGATGCAAGTGGACGGCCAATCTACCTCGCCACAGATCCTCAGATGATTCGTCTGTCTCGTCTGAATAAGCTTTTCACTATTACATTCCGGGTGATTTTTCTCGCCAGCGTTTTGCTTCTACTGCGTGTGGATGCACCCTGGATGCGGAATGAAATCCGAGAGGCGTTCCTGCGTCCGATGTCTCTTACGATGGATGTATCGATTAGCTTTTGGCTGACATCCGCAGTGGTCACCCCTTGGCAACTCATTGCATCCGCGGCACTGATGACCGCCCTCATGCAAGGTAGTCTCCGCAGCCCGAGCATCGACCAGAAGACGATTATCAGCTCACTCGCCGGAGTTTTGACAGGCGCAACGATTCTGTTTTTAGGATTAATGGGGCATGCAACTACGATTGGTATTTTGGGGCTGTCGATTATTATCGCTGGCTTATTGATTCCGATACTTGGTCTCCAGTCTCGTATTGTCTGGTTATTTGTCGGTGCGTGTGTAGTCCTTTCAATTCCGCTACCCGAGTCCATCCTTGCGGCGATTCAAGGACGAATCGGGATTCCAACCCCGGGAAAAATCGGGTACGTGGCCATTGCCATCGATATGGCCATCGGAGCTGCCTTGGCTCTTTGGCTTGGTAAACATCACCGAAAACGTGAAACGGCTGCAGGCGCCCCCGCGGTCGCTGGCAGTGTCTTTCCATTCGACTACGCCACCCTTTTTGCCGCCCTGCTGTCCATTGGGGTTCTCACATCCGGCTCGCTTCAGCATCGTCAGGTGCAGGCACAGTCGACCTGGATGCCGATTGCGCCATTGCAGATTGGGCAATACAAGACGCGTCTGGTGGATGTTGATGCTGAGTTTCTGGCCCTTGTGGGTAAGCCCAAGGCAAAACTCTATGATTACAAGTCCGCTGGTGCAGCAAACATTGTGATGACGGTGGTCAACGGTGCCCATTTGGATGCGTACCACGATCCAACGATTTGTATGGCGCAGGGCGACTTCGTGTACAAGGGGCAGCTTTCGACTCCGCCGGGACTCTCGGTCCGGCGGCTGGAGTTTGCGAGTCAGAGACGGCCAAGCCAGCGTCTGATTCTCGATTACTGGGAGCAAGACAAGGATGGCGGTATCGAGACGGCAGCCAAAATGGGGCGGCTAAAACATCTCCCCAATCGCATTTTGAAGGGGCTCCGCCAGCTTAATCGTACGCCTCCAGTTGTCATCATTAGGGCGCAGGTTGAATGCGATGGCATGAAAGCCTGCGCGAAAGCCGAGAACGCACTCAGCAACATCAGCCGAAATGTGCAAATGGGCATACGCTGATACTGGCTTGTTCCTAATACACGAAGCAATCGTTTGCACGCCTGCGGGGATGACTCGATGGTGTTAGGGTGTTCGATGATTAAAGCTGTCCCGTGCCCGATGCGTTGACAAATTCCAGACCGAATACCTCTGTCATGCGGCGATAACAATCACTAACATTTGTTAAGAGCAAAAAGTTAGAAAAGTTTAGAAGTCATTATGAGTGCGTTGATTACGATCATCGTGAATGATTACGTGTGCCTGAGCGAATGTTTCACTTGGTACACAACAGGTCTCTAGGGACTTGAAATCCGCTCTACGCTGTGCATGTGGCAAACGATGTGCAACGTAGAGCGGAACTAACACTGCGCTGAGCATCAATGCTGATTCTTGGCCAAACCAGTGCAAATCACCATTCGAACGGTCGACTCTGCTCCTAGCCATTGGTTTCTGGTGAGACAACGCTGCAATGGTTGCTGAGCTGCAACGGCTCACTTGTCTTCTGCCAACAACCCCG
>CAIRTT010000106.1 GCA_903881535.1 uncultured Armatimonadota bacterium | reverse complement strand
CGATGACGGTGCGTGGCCAGATGCTGCCATTCCCACCGGTGTTCTTGTACCAGCTGACTTCTTCGCGTGCCCATTCGGCACTCACGAGGTCCATCTTGCCATCGTTATCGACATCCACAGGGAGGTCTGCAAAGTCATCCCGGTAGCCACTCGCGCCTGGGCCCTTGCCCCAAGTGCCAATTTCACGGAACTTACGCGGGGCAAATCCGGGGTTGCGGTACCAGGTATCACCTGAAACGAGGTCGAGGGTGCCATCATTGTCGACATCGATTGCCGCGGCTGCCTCACAGTCATTATCGCGACCAATCGCGAGGGCGTTCACCGTGATAAGGGGCTTTTCAGTGGCTGGAGCGACCTTCGGTGCCTGCTGGCTGGCGATAGATGTGAGTCCCATGGCAGCGGCAGCGGTGATGAGGGAAATGCGTAGCGAGCTCATGTCATCTGTTTCGACACGCAGGAGCGAATACCCTAGTTTGTAAACCCGCGAAAACTTGATGGATGCGGGCTAAACCGGTTCTGCGGCAAGTGCGCCAGCCACCGTGACCCAATGGCGGACTTCGTAGCGCTCGACGAGACCATTCGTGACGTAGGGATCGGCTTGAGCAAAAGCATCCGCGGTGGATTTGTCAATGCTGTGAAAGAGCAGCAAGCCGGTGTCGAAGGGGTCGGTGAGAGCACCGCCGAGGATGAGGTCTCCGGCATCCGCGGCAGCCGCTGCGAGCGTGAGGTGGTGGGAGCGAAACGCTGCACGGCGTTCGATGTAATCCGGGGCGTAGTGGTAGATGAGCAGAAAGTGTTTGCGCATTGCGTATCGTACCGTGTCACGAATTGGGTATTTTCCTTAGAACGACCAGCTTAATGCAAGCGCTTGCCTCCTTCTTTGGTGTCACAGGGCATAGTTGGTCCGCCCCTACGCAGAGCTTTTATCATCGAAAGGCAGAGTTGTTGTCGGACCAGCCTGTCAGCGCACCGCGTGGTGGAATGTGGAGCGGGTGGGCCGCTAGCCGGACTGTCCACTGATCAGATTTTGCAAGTCAGCACGCATTCGGCGGCTATCAGGGCGGGCACCGTCCACGATGGCCAATTCCACCACGGTAAGTCGATTCCTAAAGATCTGCCATCGGGGATGGTCGACCCACTTAGCCAGAGAACGGCACCGACAAGCCTAGCCGAACAGGATGGTTATCGGATTTCGCGTAACATCCGGCGACCTCGGCACATACGCGATACATCCACCACGCAAGCGCATTTACCCAGGTCGTCAACACCAGCCATCTGCAAATCCATCAACCAACCAGGCATCGAAACGCGCGGGCGGGCACAGTGGCCCGCCCCTAAACGAAGATTCCATCCATCTTCAAATCAATACGAACAAACCTCTCAACGCGCCGCGTGGTGGAATGTTGAGCGGGAGTGCCGCTAGCCGGACTGTCCACTGATCAGATTTTGCAAGTCAGCACGCATTCGGCGGCTATTAGGTCGGGCACCATCCACGATGGCCAATTCCACCACGGCAAGTCGATTCCTAAAGATCTGCCATCGGGGATGGTCGACCCACTTAGCCAGAGATCGTTACCGATAAGCCTAGCCGAACCAGCTGGATAACGGAATTCGTGTAACATCCGGCGACCTCGGCACATACGCGATACATCCACCACGCAAGCGCATTAACCAAGGTCGCTAGCAACAGGCATCTGCAAAACCATCAACCATCCACATATCGAAACCCGCGGGCGGGCACAGCGGCCCGCCCCTACGCAGAGATTTTTCCATCCACCACGCAAGCCCATTTAAATCTGCTAGAAAGAAAAAAGAAAAACCCTCCCCACAGCATTACGCCACAGAGAGGGTCCAATTTTCACAAACAAACAAACAAACCAAACTAACAACCTAGCCAACCTTGAAGCGAATCACATTCCAGGAACGCCCGGCGAGGACAACATTCAACTTCCCACCATCTGGTTGGCCCAGTTTGACATCCGATGGCACCACATTGTTCGGATTCTCAAGCGAGTTGACCGCATTCATATCTGGGTTAGCGATAACCGTATGGCTAAGCGGGGAAAGCTTGCCAAACGACCGGAGGTCCAATGTTAGCTCACACTGCTCACCGCTTGGCTCACGGTTAATGACAAATAATGTCAGCTCAGACCCATCCTCGCTGAGGACTGCCTGCTGCTTGATCGTAGGCACACGCTCACGGGACTTGGCATCGTAGAGAGGCGCATCGACGACCGCGCGCAGCGCGGTGCCACGACCGTAAACACTTGCGTGCATCAATGGCCAATACGTCGACTGACGCCACGCGCCGCCGCCGGGGACCGTCATGATCGGGGCGATGACATTGACAATTTGCGCGATACAGCCAATTTTTAGCCGATCAGCATGCTCGAGCATCGAGAGCAGCATTCCGCCTACGACAAGCACATCCGCCATGTCGTAAATGTCTTCGAGCTGCGGACGGACATCATCCCAGCGCTCGCCATTCTGATTCCAATCGCCCGAGTGGTACCAGACATTCCATTCATCAAAGCTGAGGTTGACCGTTTTTTTTGACTTTTTCGCTGCCTTGACCGCATCACAGAGAGCTGCTGTCTCCGCGATGAAGTCGCTCATGTTATCGGGCTCTGCAAAGAATGAACCGAAGTCCTTTTCGCGGTTGGCGTAGTAGGTGTGCAGCGAGACGTAGTCGACATTTTCGTAGCACTCGTGCAGCGATTCCCATTCCCATTTACCAAAGGATGGCATCGAGCGTGCGCTTGAGCCGCAAAGAATGGTCTCGATGCGCGAGTCGGTCCACTTCATCAGCTTTGCTGACTCATTTGCGATGCGGCCATACTCGTAGGCGGTCTTCGCACCCATCTGCCATGGGCCATCCATTTCATTGCCAAGACACCAAACCTTGACATTGTGCGGATCTGCGTAGCCATGGGACTTACGGAGGTCGGAGTACTTTGAGCCGCCAGGGTGGTTGCAGTATTCGACCAGGTTTTGTGCGTTCGCAGGACCGCGGGTCCCGAGGTTCACAGCCATCATCGGCTCCGTGCCAACCTTCTTCGCCCAGTCCATAAACTCATTGGTGCCGACTTCATTGGTCTCGGTCACGCCCCATGCCATCTCGAGGCGGCGTGGGCGGTCAGCCTTGGGGCCGACGCCATCCTCCCAGTTGTACCCGCTCACAAAGTTCCCGCCTGGATAGCGGATAATCGGCATCTGAAGCGCCTTCACAAGGTCAATTACATCCGTGCGCCAACCCTGCTCATCGGCCAGCGGGTGCCCTGGCTCGTAAATACCCGTGTAAATGTGGCGTCCAAGGTGCTCGGCGAAGCCGCCGTAGACGCGGGGATCGATAGCGGAGAAGGTGTAGTCTTTATCAACAGTGATGTTGGCTTTTATCATTCAGATATCCTCATTGCGGCAATGCGATGCGTAAAGTATTGCACCACTACGCTTTCCTTTCCGGGGTATCGGGCAAGTTTCGTTAAAACGTGCAAGGGATAACGGCGCGCAAGTGCTCCCAGTGCAGGATTTTTAGACAAATACTGTGAATGTGCGGTGCGTTCTATCGATAAGTGATGTGAAGGATAGCGATTACAAATGGCAGTTGACCGTGGCTACAAAATTCCCGTAGTGGACCTTGCAGGCGATACGCAGCGACAGTTTCTGGTCGACCGTGAGCCTGGTCAGTATCTTGGCCACCCCACGACTGTTTTGCTGGATGACAACAAGACCATCCTCTGCGTCTACCCGAAAGGGCATGGCAAGGGACCGGTTATGTACAAGCGCTCCACAGATGGTGGCAAAACTTGGTCCACGCGCCTCCCGACACCCGCAAACTGGACGACCAGCGGAGAGTGCCCAACGCTGTTCCGCCTTACCGGCCCAGACAACAAAAAACGCCTGGTGATGTTTAGTGGGCTCTTCCCGGTGCGGTCTGCTATTTCTGAAGATGATGGCCGTACATTTAGCGAGCTCCGTGCCGTTGGAAACTACGGTGGCATCGTCCCGATGAGCAGTGTGGTTCGCCTTAAAAATGGCGATCATTTGGCATTCTTCCACGATGATGGCCGTTTTTACGAGAACAGTAAAAAGGTGACAAAGTTCACGGTTTACTCTATCCGGAGCGCGGATGGTGGCCAGACTTGGTCAAACCCAACCGTGATTGCTGGACATCCAAAGGCGCATCTTTGCGAACCCGGCGTGCTGCGCTCCCCGGATGGCAAGCGCATCACGATTCTGATGCGCGAGAACAGCCGCAAGTTTAACTCTATGGTGATTCATTCAGATGATGAAGGTGTCACGTGGACAGACCCTGTTGAGCTCCCAGGAGCACTGACGGGCGATCGGCACACGGCTGTTTACACGCGGGATGGCCGCTTGTTCATCTCCTTCCGCGACACGACGCTCGAGAGCCCAACCGCAGGCGACTGGGTGGCGTGGGTTGGGAACTATCAGGACATCCTCGATGGCACAGAAGGCCAGTACCGGATCCGTTTAATGGATAATACATATTCTGGTGACTGCGCCTATCCGGGTGTTTTACTGCAAAAGGATGGCACAATCGTAACGACGACCTATGGTCACTGGACCAAGGGGGAGCAGCCATACATCATGACGGTACGCCTAAAGCTTTCGGAAGCGGATGCCCGCCTCAAGGCGATGCGCCGGTAGTGCAATAGGTCGACATCGTTCGTATCCGCGCTGAATCTGCCTCCCATCCTGTAGCCTGATCTAACCTCTTGGAACGGAATTAGGATTGAGAATGAACTTGCAACTACGCGGTCTGCTGGCCGCACCACATACGCCTTTTAATGCGGCTGGGGATCTCAACCTTTGCGCGATTCCATTGCAAGCAGATGCGCTTGTACGCAATGGCGTTGTCGGTGCTTTTGTTTGCGGGACAACGGGCGAGGGGCTTTCTCTTACGCTTTCTGAACGGATGGCGGTACTTGATACCTGGCTTGCTGCAACACCTCCTGGACTTCATGTCATTGCGCATGTTGGGGCAGCTTCTGAGCGGGATGCGATTGCATTGACAAAGCATGCTGTGGCGGCGGGGGCGGATGCAGTTGCTGCGCTGCCGTGTTTTTACCACCGCCCGGCGAGCGTGGATGCGGCTATCGATAGCTTTGCGGCCATTGCGGATGCAGCAAGCGGTCTTCCAACATACTACTACCACCTCCCGGGACTGACGCAGGTTGACTTTTCGATGATGGATTTCATAGCAAAGGCATCGCGGATGGTGAACTTTGCGGGATGTAAGTATAGCAAGCCGGATCTGATTGAGTACGCACAAATGGTTCGTGAATACGGAAGTGTGTACGACCTCCCGTGGGGTTGTGATGAGCACTATCTCTCCGCGGCACTTGCCGGTGCTGTCAGCTTTGTGGGTAGCACGTACAACCACAGTGCCCGGCTTTACCACCGTCTACAGTCGGCGATTGATGATGTTCGTATTGACGATGCACGCCAGCTGTCTGGAAATGTCCAGGAGCTGATTCGGATGCTTGTAAGCGGGGGCGTTGTCCCGACGCAAAAGCGCTTGTTGGATGCGCTTGGTATCCCCGTGGGGGATGTCCGTTCGCCACTCCGGTTCATCGGTGACGATTCACTCATCTCAAGCCTGCTCGCTACAGGATGGATTGACTAACCCCTAATATTTACAATGGACGTTCATCAATCATAGGATTTCGTGGAGTTCAGACCGGCAATCGCCATCGCGCATTTGGCACTGGAACGTGCATCAATGTCACTACGATTAACCGAAGTTAACGAGGAATGCAATATATCTCACGCAACCAAATACCGTAGGTATGACAGGTTGTATTTTCGGAGGAACTATCCGTATAACAAACCATGTCTATATAGACAGCATACGCATTTGCTGACGTCCCGGCAAAGCCTTTGCATGGTTGAGGAGATTACAAAATGAAGCAATTTGGAATAGGTGCAGTCATTGCACTCGCAGCAGTGGTGTCGATTGCCGGATGTGGTGGTGGCGGTGGTGGAACACAGTCTGGCGGTACGGGACGTCTGCAGGCATTTGCCGCGGATGACTTCCGTGATGATCATCAGCAGATCTGGGCTACGATTTACAAGGTTGAGCTGCTTGATGCCAGTGGCGCAGATGTGACCGTCTTCGAGGATGTCGTTGGCAAGAGCATGGATCTGCAACTTTTGCATGACAATGCGGGTCCACGGTTTGCATTCCTCTCTGATATCGCCATCGCTGTTGGAACCTACACACAGGTTCGCCTCACGATGGGGCCTGAAATCACGCGCTTTCCAAAGGGTAGCACGACCGGCGTAAAGACACCTTTTGCAGCATCGCTTACACGTGATGCGGCTGGAAATGTCCTCTTTACGAGCACGCTTGAGACTCCAACCGTGATCGCTGATGGTGTTACAAGCAAGCTTGTCATCGACTTTGATCTTCCAAACTTTGTGCTCGCGAATGGTGCTGTCACGCCTAAGGTAAAGCGTGGCGATGACTCAACCTTGTCTGACAAGTCGCGCCATCATGATGAGGATTACCACGGAACGATCACTGGGCTCACCGGTACCGCACCGGTCCAGTCGTTCACGTTGACGAGTGGTGCGTGGAAGACAGAAGTTTCTGTGGATGCCACGACGGTCGTCTTCTACGAGAAGAACCAGTCCAGCCCTGCGCTTGCGAACAACCTCTTTGTTGAGGTCAATGGCACATTTGACACCGTTACCGGTGTCCTGAAGGCCACGAAAATCAAGATTGAGGACAAGTCAGCCGGTGGTCAAACCAATGGCCGCGGAATCCCTGAAGTCAAGGGACTTGTCACATCGCCATCAACGGCTACACGCTCCTTTACCATTGCAATCACAGAGTCCGATGACTTTGTCCCAACACAGTCAACGGTGAATGTGGTCGTTACCGACACGACCGTCTTCCGTGCGCACCGTGGTGTGATGCTCACAGAAGCAGAGTACTTTGCAACCCTCGGTGCAGCTTCGATTGCAGAAGTAAAGGGTACCTACAACGCAGCCACAAACACACTTACGGCAACGTTAGTGAAGTCTGAATCAGAATCCGAAGGGGATGACGATTCGAACGAGGCAGAAGCTAAGGGTAGGGCAATCAGTATCGATGCAACCGCCGGTACGTTTACCCTCAGCCCAATATCTGAATTCGAAGGTTTTGTCCCTGGTGCTGCAAGTGTGAACGTTATCGTTGCCGCTGGTGCACAATTCGAGGATGGCCGTGGAGATGACACCAACCGTGCAACATTCTTCGCCGGACTTGCGAGTGCTAACCGCGTGACTGCCAAGGGTAGCTATGCGGCGGGTGTATTGACCGCCGTCGAGCTTCGCTTGAAGTAAACATCGACGTTTGTGGCAGAATCGCCCCCTGCAGCAATGCTGCAGGGGGCGATTTGCATTTTTGCCACGTACTGTCACTACCGTTTGCACGTTTCATTTTGCATTGACGGTAGCATACTAAATCAGGGAGAATGCGGTGCACCTTGAGAAATAATCTCAAATATTTCACAATCGCGTAACGTATTAATGATAATTTTGCGAAACATGGGAACACTCCATTATGGTCAGGCAATGCTGCCTGAATTGGATATCCATGATGCGAATGACAACTCAATCAACAAATCAGCAACATCGGATAGGCGTAAGCTTGACGGTACGCCTGATGATGATTCTCTTGCTTGCCTTGCTGGCACCAGTGGGGTTGATTTTTGCGGGTCTGATTTGGCTAGAGGATGGTGGTCCGGTGCTCACCGGGTCTCTCTTCGGTGCCAATCCCGATGGCACGCAGATTCCAGCCTTCCGGATAGCGACACTGCGTGTCGAAAAATGGGACCTTCGAAAGCTTCCTGCATCGATGGGCAACCCGGAACGCCTCATCCTTATACCAACGCTCTCAATAATTGGCCGTGTCATCACGTTCCTGAGCCTCGACCGGCTTCCAGCAGTTCTTCTCGTTGCCATGGGACGGATTTCTCCCACAACACTGCTGCGTTCGAGAACGACTTACAGCATCTAGACTGGCCACAAATCTGCCTCGAGAAAAGAGGCACGCATGCCTGACCGTCACAGTCTTGAATACATCGCTATTCGCCAGCGAATTCGCATTCGCTTTCTAGGTGTGTTTTCACTCACCGACACTGCCGGAGTCATATTGCGCTTTCCTACGCGCCATGCCTCCGTCCTTGTTGCCTACCTCGCCTATCACTCTGATCGCAATCACTCACGCGACAAGCTGGCAGAAATGCTGTGGCCAAATGCCGACTTCGATGAACAGCGCAACCGCTTCCGCGTTGCTCTAAGCCAGGCACGTAAACTCCTTGAGCCATCCGAACTCGACTCCGGCTCGGTCCTCGAAGTTACACGTCAGACATTGAAATTCAATCGGGATGCGGCAACAATCGATATTGATAGCCTTGATCACGCACTCCGAAATCTCGATCATGCACAAATCGCTGTAGGCAAGGATGCCGAATTCTGTGAGGGCTGGTACGACGAATGGGTCGTCGAAACCCGCACGTACTGGCAAAATCGCATCGAGGCCGCCACGGGCCAGGATGTCATCATCACCGACGACCTCCGTCAAATAACCGATGAACGAGCGTACATCCCGCGGCCACATGGTCCATTTGTCGGTCGTGAGCAGCTGCTCAAAGCCATTTCCGCGCGCCTTACGCCTCCAGACATGATCGGATGCACAATCCTGTTCGGGCCTGAGGGAAGTGGTAAAACACGCCTTGCGCTCGAAATCTGCCGGCGGATTGAACCGTTTTGGGATCACAAAATCATTCGGGTCGACATCACATCCCAGACATCCGCGGAAGGGTTTAGTCAACGCATCAAGGTGATGCTCGAAGGGCCGCGTTCGTATAATGACAGGCCGATGGACCGCATTCTTTATATGCCTCCATATCGCCTTGTTTGGCTGGATGGTCTTGACCGTGCACCGGATCCAAAGGGCATTTTGGAAGCCTGCGGTCTTCCCGGAATCCACATCCTCGTTACGAGCCGTCACCCAATTCCCGGGCTCGCTGCTGTTCACATCCACGTGCCTCCGATGCCGGCTGTAAATGAAAATTGGGGAGCCCCGGAACTTGTCCGCGCCGATGCTGTTGCGCTGCTCCTCTCCCGTATCCAGCTTGTGGACCCTGGCTTCATCATTCGCCCGACTGCAGTTAACGCAATCGCGAGAATCACATCCGTTTGTGCAAAATCGCCTTTGCTATTGCAAGTTGCTGCAGCACGGATTTCACACGAAGGTCCAGCTCCTGTCGCAGCACGGCTGGAGAAATTCGGTCCAGAAGATGCCTCGGTGAGTGACATTCTTATGGAACTGTTTGATGGCGTTGATCTACGAGATGTTGCACGCCTGTCCATTCTCCCCGCCTTGGTTCCGCAGCGGTTGGCACTTGCCATCCTCGGCCCGGATGCTACCGAACGCTTGACACGCCTTGTCTCCATTGGCGCGATGTCCAGTGCATCCACGCCGCAAGGCCTCATCTATCGTCTCCATACACCGGTCGCTGCACTGATTGGTCATGACCTTCAGCCATGCGTTGATGAAGCAACAGACCGGTTAATCTCTGCAATATGGGATGCCCTTGTCATCTACCATGGGGCCGGGTTTTCATCACTGGATTACGAAATAGTTGTCTGGTTCTTTGACCAAGCACAGGCACGCTTTGATTCACCTCGCTTGCACCGATCTGCCCTTGGAGTTGCAGAGTGGATGTTTGCCTATGGAGACATCACCAGCGCGCTAAAGGCGCTTACTATCGCCGAAGAAACATTGGCAAATAAGGCGGTGGATATAGCGGCACGTATCCACCTGGTGCGGGTCTGGTGGCTGATGCGAACATATCAACCCATCCAGGCGAAAGAAGTGTCCCTGGCAGCACTTGGACTCTATCCGGACATTTCAGCCGAGCTGCGACTAAGGCTGGCATATGCGGATCTGGTTGTACACAAGCAGCTGGTTGCCCGCGGACGTGCGGAATCTGCGGCACGCTTTGTGGATGCGGCTCTTTCCTATGGAGATGTCCTGCTGGCTCAGTGGGGGATGGAAGAAATCGCCCTGATAGATGCGAATACACCATTTTTGCAGGAGGAGCGGTACACTCGTCTGGTTCAAACGGACCCACAGGAAGCCACTGGCCGCATCATGGTACGTCTTGGAGTTCTCGACACACTCCTTGGACATCCTCGCACGGCCGTACGCCTCCTTGCTGATGGTAGAGACACCTGCGTAGCAGAGCGTGATATCACCGGCGTGAAGTGGGCTGAACGATGGCAGTCCTATGCCGCTACGATGCGAAAGGAAGGACGCCAGCTGGTCGGTATTTGGGAAGACTAAGCGTTCTATGCCTCTCGACAACTTTCTAATCAAGCGGGAACATACCCTCCTCAGATCTGTGCTTGACCACTCGATGGACGCCATCATTGCGATTGATAGCGACAGCACAATCATCGAGTTCAACCGTTCTGCTGAGGAAATGTTTGGCTGGTCACGTGCCGTTGCAGTGGGGAATTATCTACACGAGATGATTATTCCCGAGCAGCATCGTGCAGGGCACCTTGC
Organism: uncultured Armatimonadota bacterium; assembly: GCA_903881535.1. Lineage (GTDB taxonomy): Bacteria > Armatimonadota > Armatimonadia > Armatimonadales > Armatimonadaceae > CAIRTT01. Next base: position 14,760 of record CAIRTT010000106.1, on the reverse strand, counting down.
CGGTATGGCCTACCTCCGCGAGTCCGGAATCGGTCCAATCCTTGGTAAGCGCCTTGAGCTCATCGCCCAAACAAGTGCAGGTGTTATCTTTCCCGTTGAGCTCACGGTAAGCGCCGTGGATGGCGAAATGATTTACGTCGCATCTCTACGTGACCTGACGGACCGTAAGCTGGCGGAACAACACATCGAGCGCTCTGATCGCCTCTTCCGTGCCATTTCCACCGCAAGCCAGCAGTACATCCGTGAAGGAAATGTTGACGAAACATTTGCCATCGTGCTCAATGAAGTCCTGGACATCACGGAATCTGAATATGGCTTTGTCAGTGAAGTTCTCTATGAACCAACCGGCGAACCCTATATCCGAACATATGCCCTCACGAACATCGCATGGAACGAAGAAATGCGTGCCATCTACGATGCGATGGCACCAAATCTTGAGTTCAAAAACCTGAAGACTCTCTTTGGGGCGATGCTGACAACAGGGGAAGTTGTCATCTCCAATGACACAGCAACAGACCCTCGACGTGGCGGTCTGCCTCCCGGGCATCCCCCGCTAGATCGCTTTTGCGGACTTCCCATTCACCATAGCGGTGAGCTCGTAGGCATGATTGGCCTCTCAAACCGCCCGCAAGGCTATGACCTTGAGATGGTGGAGTTCCTTGAGCCATTCCTTGCGGCTTGTGGCAACATCATCGTCACATGGCGGGCTGACAAAGCACGGGTTCTGGCTGAGGCGGAGCGTAAATCTGCCCACGATGCGCTGGAGGTGGCTCGGCGCCGGGAAGCCGAAATCAGCGCGGTCATCCAAAACAGTCTGCTCCTTCGACGTAAACCCGTCCTGACACCGCATGGCATGGATGTCGGCGTGTGTATCATGGGCTTCACGGCCGTCACGGGCGATTACTGCGATTTTGTTACGTTTAATGACCGCTTTGACATTGTGGTTGGGGATGTCATGGGCAAGGGCGTCACCGCCGCGATGGTAGGTTCTGCGGTCAAGGGCCAGCTCCACAGGGTTGTGCGACGGCTGCAGGAACGGACGATGCTCTTTGGTAGGCACCCCGAGCCACAGGAAATTGTCGGTGGATTACAGTCGGTTCTCACCCCGCAGCTGATGACACTGGACAGCTTTGTGACGCTGACATATGCGGCATTTGAGCGCCGGGATGGTGCTGATTCCGTCACGGATATCACGATTGTGGATGCTGGTCATACACCAATATTGCGCATTCGGGATGGTAACCGGCCGCATTGGTTGTCGGGTGACAACGTCCCACTTGGCCTGGCTGACCGCGAGTTTTACATGCAAAACAGCCATCAGGTCGAGCCGGGGGATGTCTATATCTTCTTCTCGGATGGCGTGACGGAGGCTGTGAATCCGGATGATGTTCCGTTTGGCAAGGATCGCGTTGAGCAGGTTTCTGTTGATGGCGTACTTTCCCGCTACGACTCCGAGCAAATCGCAAATGCTCTCGCAAAAGCCGTGATGGTTTGGACGGGTGAGCGTATCGATGACGATATTACGATTGTCGTTGTCAAAATCGATGAGGCTCCCAGCTGTGTTGTTGTCCGTAAAGAGCGTGCTTACTGTGAGTTTCCTGTCGAGTCATCGGAGCGGATTGGTTTCGCAGATTTCCTCGAGACGTATCTCAGAGATGTTCCCGGCATTACGGACTACGACCGCCATGCAGTCATCATTGGCGTTACCGAAGCCGTCAACAATATCGTGGAACATGGACTTCTCTTTCAAGCAAACCAGAGAATTCAACTGGAAATCGAAGCTAGGATAACCGATATAGAAATTGTGATTTGCGACCGAGGGCGGGAATATGCTGAACCGCCGATCAAAGAGATTAGTATTGAAGACAACCGCGAACGCGGTTATGGTTGGATGATTTTGCGGCGGTGTTTCCAGGATGTCGCTCTTGTTCGCAATCCTCTCGGCTATAACATCCTTACACTGCAGCGCAAAACCGGAATCGTCTCAGAAGACGCTTCCTAGTGTGTTTGACAAACAAGTTTGGTGAATAAAGGTAACAGAATGAAACTGATGTCACAGGATTTCAGCCCGCGGATTCGTTCTGTGGCGATTGCTGGCAACGATGCCGCAGACGTCACCGTGCGCCTCGATTTGAGTACCGTTCCATTGTTCAAACAGCAGATATCGTCAGCTATCGGCGAAGCAGAGAATGTCATTCTTGACCTCTCAAATGTCGCATTTGTCGACTCCAGCGGTCTCGGAGCCATTTTGTCGTGTGTTCGGGACCTCACGGCAAGTGGCGGTGATCTTAAGATCTGCTCGGTGCAACAGCGCGTGATGGTGATGTTTGATTTGGTACGACTCCCTAAGATTATTGGAATCCATGAGGATGTAAATGCGGCGATAGCTGCATTTGGTAGCTAGAACGTGTAGTCCGCGTGGCCTATTGTGAGTGGTTTCTGATAGCCCGTAGGGGATTCGAACCCCTGCTTCTGGCTGCGCTGTCGTTTTGTTGGTTCCCCTGAAAAGCAAAAAACCACTCAGCAATTGTGAGTGGCTTCTGATAGCCCGTAGGGGATTCGAACCCCTGATCTCCTCCGTGAGAGGGAGGCATCCTGGGCCACTAGACGAACGGGCCGTGGCAGGTCACAGTCTATCACCCCACATCAAAGAGTGACAATTGAAATCCATCCAACGGTTTCGTTCCCATGCTGTTGTCAACAATTCCGCAGTTAGGCTTTGTTCAACGCAGTGAGCTTGGCATTCACATTCCGGTTATGGTAACGAGATTCCATGAGTAGCACATTGATCACCGGGGTCGATGCATATGGGCTCGACCGGACACCAAAGGCAGATGATTTTCACGATGACGGTGTGTTGGTCTTCCGGGATGTTCTTCTCCCTGAACAGGGACATCTTCTTACGGCAGCAGCTGAGCCCGTGATGACGGCGTGGATGGAACATGATCCACAGATTGGTCGCGCGCCAAATCCAAAGCAATACGGGTACATTGCCGGGTTTCTCGAGCATCCCCAGCTGTTAATGTCAGAAGGATTTAGAACCAGCTTAGAGGCTTATCTTCACGACCCGGATGTAGTTCGTGTTATCCAGGAAATCTTGGGCCCGGATGCCTACCTGAAGGAAGTTACCTTTCGCTTCAATCCATCCGGTCAGAACCGAAATGGCAACTGGCACCGTGATACCCAGTCCATCGTGGGGACGGACATCGATGAACAGGCGATGATTAAAAAGTACGCCCAGAATCCACCCTATGTTGTTGCTGAATACACGCTGACGATCAGTACAGAAACAGATCTCTGCCCGGGGAGCCATCTCCGCTGGGATGATGAAGATGAATACGACATCCGAATCGCCGACCATGGGCGACGCGCGGAGAAGTATGTGCCCCTGACAGCGGTGAGACCTTATCTGTCAAGCGGGGATGTGATGATTTACCATCCGTTCATTATTCATCGGACACGGCGTGCAGCCGACCGTAAGCAACGTCTGATTTTGGGTGTTTGGACAACTCCAAAGCGTGAAGCTGAGTTTGGGATGGTCTTGCCAGTGGTTGGGTGAGACGGATATGGCGTACAGCCGACCGTAAGCAGCGTCTCATTTTGGGCGTATGGACAACGCCAAAGCGTGAGGCTGAGTTTGGGGGCGTTTTGCCAGTGGTTGGGTGAGAACCCTCATCAAAACTATGCCCGCTTGCGTGCCTTCAGCGCAACCAAGTGGGCCTGAGCAAGCATCGAGATGATGCTGCGTTGTACTTGCTTCAGGCGCCCATACCCCTCATCACCACTCTCACGCGTCCAATCAAAATTCTCAAAGTGCTGCCACTTCCGGCGCTCCGCTTTGCTTTCGAACACCACACGCCAGCCATCAGCTGTCAGGCTTTCCAGCCAAAGGCCACCCTGATCCCAAACTTCAATGCAGCCATTACGAACGGCACCGCGCTTTGAAAACGAGAAGTCGTTGCAGTGGTTCATAACGGCAGCCCGGCGAGCCGCCCACAGCCAGGTCGAAAGCCCATACGTGATATCGACACGCTCACCACTGGGTTCCACCGTGGCCAACCGGACTGGAAATGCCTCGCCGCAAACACAGCCAACCGATTGATCACTCACGATGGGCAGCACAAGATCCGCCACCCAATCCGATGCTACAAAGTGCATGTCATCGTGCGTGACAACAAAAATGTCCGTCGTGACATGGCTGCAAATCCAGCTGTACCACTCCGGCTGCGTGCGATGCGCCATCACAACCGATACCCGGTCATCCCCGATGCGGTCAACAACAGTCTGTGCCGGCTTTGTATGCCCGCAATCAAGCACCACGATGCGCAAGCGTGGGTAGCGAGTCTTGGAGATGCCCGTGGCCAGCGTGTGCAACAGCGGCCCCGGTAAGTCACGGGTGGTAACAAACCACGTCACATCAGGGTGGGATGATAATCGAGGTGGCTGACGGGAGACCCGCAGGCCCATCAGGCGAGCCTGAATGTACCGGATAATGAAGCCAACCGTACCGCGGATTACCACAGGTGCATCAAACCACATCCAGAATGTCACATCTGGAATTGCCGGGTTTTCGTGTAGCACTTGGTAGAATGAAAGCAACGTCTGGGTACATTTTGTATCCACCAGAACCGAGTGAATTTGATGGCCAACAACCCATTTGGAACCCTTCGATCGTTTAGCTATGGCTCCGGCAAAACCGGGACATACCATTCCCTGCTTGCCCTTGAGGATGCCGGAGTTGGGCCAGTGTCCAAGCTCCCTGTTTCCATCCGAATTGTGCTCGAGTCTGTCCTGCGCAACTGTGATGGCAAGCGTGTGGCAGAAGCCGATGTACACACATTGGCAAACTGGGCGGCGACGGCTGAGCGCACCGATGAAGTTCCATTTGTGGTCGCACGTGTCGTCCTACAGGACTTTACCGGGGTGCCCCTCCTCGTGGACATGGCCGCGATGCGCAGCGCTGTCGACAAACTCGGCAAAAATGCTGGCATCATTGAGCCCCTCGTACCCGTGGATCTGGTTGTAGACCACTCCGTTCAGGTTGATGTCTCCGAGCGCCCAGATGCCCTTCGCCGCAACATGGAAATCGAATTCGAGCGCAATACACAGCGCTACCAGTTCATGAAGTGGGGGATGCAGGCCTTTGACACATTCAGTGTCGTTCCACCAGGCGTGGGTATCGTCCATCAAGTAAACCTCGAATACCTCGCCAAGGGTGTTCTTTCCACCGATGATGGCCTCTTCTACCCGGACACCCTCGTGGGAACTGACTCGCACACCACGATGATCAATGGTCTTGGTATCGTTGGCTGGGGCGTCGGCGGGATTGAAGCGGAAGCCGGAATGCTCGGACAGCCTGTTTACTTCCTCACCCCCGATGTGGTCGGCGTAAACCTCACCGGCTCCCTCATGCCTGGCGTCACCGCAACCGACCTCGTTCTGACCATCACCGAAATGCTCCGAAAAGCGAAGGTCGTTGGTAAGTTCGTTGAGTTCCACGGCACAGGCGCTGTTAGCCTTTCGCTGACCGACCGCGCGACGATCGCCAACATGGCTCCTGAATACGGCGCCACGATGGGCTTCTTCCCCGTCGATGAAGAATGCTGTCGCTACCTGACCAACACGGGTCGTACGGAAGAGCAGGTGGATGCGTACCGCCAGTATTACAAGGCACAGGGGATGTTCGGTATTCCGGAAGCCGGGACCATCGCGTACTCACAGGTCCACAATCTTGACCTCGCAACCGTCGTTCCAAGTGTCGCCGGGCCAAAGCGTCCACAGGATCGCATCGAGCTGACCGAGGTCAAATCCGCCTTCTCCACGATGCTGACCGATCCGGCGGCTTACAACAAGCCATCGCTTTCTGGGGCCGCAACAATCCTCCCAATGGTAGATTCCATTGCCGCAGAGGTTGACCGCTCCCTCGAGACATCCACCATCTCCGATGGCGATATTGTCATCGCCGCGATCACCAGCTGTACGAATACATCCAACCCATCCGTGATGCTGGCTGCTGGACTCGTTGCAAAGAAGGCTGTCGAGCGCGGACTGACCATCCGGGAAACCGTCAAGACAAGCCTTGGCCCTGGCTCCCGTGTCGTCACCGCCTACCTCGAGAAAACCGGCCTGCAAACCTACCTCAACCAACTTGGCTTCCAAACCGTTGGCTACGGCTGTACAACCTGTATCGGTAACTCCGGTCCTCTGCACCCAGCCATCGAGAAGGCAATCGTCGACAACCAAGTCGTCGCTGTGTCCGTCCTTTCCGGAAACCGTAACTTTGAAGCGCGCGTGCATGCAAATGTCAAAGCGAACTTCCTGATGTCGCCGCCTCTCGTTGTTGCCTACGCCCTCGCAGGCTCGGTCAATGTCGATATCACCACGGAGCCAATCGGCACCGGCACAGATGGCACACCTGTCTACCTCGCAGATCTCTGGCCATCCGATGCAGAAGTCGCAGCTCTCATTCACACAGCATCCGATCCAGCTGTCTACCGTGAGCTCTACGGCGACCTTGGTGACCAAAACCCGCTGTGGAAAGACATCCCAAGCCCGGATGGAACCGTTTACGCATGGGATGAAGCATCCACGTACATCCAACATCCACCCTACTTCGATGCATTTACGATGGAATCTGGAACGGCTGCCGATGTTATCGGTGCAAGGGCGATGGCTATCTTTGGCGACTCTGTCACCACTGACCACATCTCACCTGCGGGAGCGATCAAGGCATCCAGTCCAGCTGGACGCTACCTCCAAGAGCAGGGTGTTCCTGTCAGCGAGTTCAACTCCTACGGCTCACGCCGCGGAAATGACCGTGTGATGACACGTGGCACCTTCGCAAATGTCCGTATCAAAAACCTGATGGTTCCGGGTGTTGAAGGCGGCGTGACCGTGCATCAGCCAAGCGGTCAGCAGCTGGACATCTACGATGCCTGTATGCAGTACCAAGGCGAAGGCGTCGGCTTAATGGTCTTCGCCGGACACGAGTACGGAACCGGCTCCAGCCGCGACTGGGCGGCTAAGGGGACCAGCTTGCTGGGCGTCAAGGCCGTCGTTGCGCAGAGCTTTGAGCGAATTCACCGCTCAAACCTTGTCGGGATGGGCGTGCTGCCTCTCCAGTTCAAGGATGGCGAGAGTGCGCAGACACTTGGCATCACCGGAACCGAATCGTACGACTTGGTTGGGCTTGCGGGTGGAATCACACCGATGATGGATGTCACATTGCGTATCCATGGCGCGGATGGCAGCACAACTGAGCATGCCCTGACGCTTCGCATCGACACTCCGATTGAGGTCGAATACTACCTCCACGGAGGCATCCTGCCCTACGTTCTCCGCCAGCTGGTGGCAAAGGCATAAGGTACACAAGTGAGTGAGCAGCTTCCTGTCATCGACAGCGCGGATGGAACCACCGCAACCACAAAGGTCCATCGAAGGATTCCTGAGTGGCTGACCATTAAGGTGCCGCGTTCACGGGATACACACCGGGTCGAAAACCTGATGCGTACCGGGAGGCTGGTCACTGTCTGTGAAGAAGCCCGCTGCCCAAACCTTGGAGAATGCTGGTCCAAAGGCACAGCGACATTCATGGTGATGGGCGATACGTGCACGCGCTCCTGCCGGTTTTGCGCCGTCAAAACCGGTCGTGGGGCACCGCTCGAAGCCGATGAGCCTGCTCGCGTCGCAGATGCAGCAGCAGACCTCGGACTCAAGCACGTCGTCGTGACGAGTGTAAACCGGGATGATATCTACGATGGCGGAGCAAGTCACATCGCAGCCGTCATTGAGGCCCTGCGTGTCAAGTGCCCCGACTCCAGCGTCGAAGTGCTCACGCCCGACTTCCGGGGACGACGCTTTGCAATCGAAATTGTGTGTAGCGCACACCCGGATGTCTTCAACCACAACACGGAAACCGTTCCACGCCTCTACCGCACCGTTCGGCCACAAGCCAAGTATGTGCGGTCGATTGACTTCCTCCGGACTGTCAAGGAAATCGCTCCAACCATCTACACCAAATCCGGCATCATGCTCGGTCTTGGCGAAACAAAAGATGAAGTGATTGAAGTCCTGCGCGACTGGAAGGATGCCGGCGTGGATGTCGTCACCCTCGGGCAATACCTAAAGCCTGGCAAGGGTTACCTGGATGTCGTCGAGTACATTCACCCGACGGTCTTCGATGACTACAAGGCCATCGCACAGGAAATGGGCTTTGCGTATGTCGCATCCGGTCCGTTTGTCCGCTCATCCTACAATGCAATCGACTTCGCTGATCAGGTCCGTGATACGCACGGATCCCGACCGGCGATGCCTGGCAAACGTAGGCTTGACCTGCCACTCGCGGTGGTCTAAGGGACCGGATTGAACCGTAGCCCACTGCGCAAGCTGGAGCTTCCACTGGGCTACCGCTTGCTCGCTTTCCTGATAATGGTGCTGCCCCCGTGCTTCTTTGCACTGTGGGTTGGCACCAATCTGGTCAATCGGGGAAACCGAGACCTCGATCGCGCAGCACCCATTGTGTCTGCAGAGCTGACACGCGCAATGAAGCGTCCCGTCTCCGTCGGGAAACTTCGACTTTCTAGGGAAACACTGCTGCGTGTCATCCGCACCGGCATACTTCCACCGCAGGGACTTACCCTCGACATCGATGATATTCGTATTGGAACGCTCCCTGCCGAAGCACGCATCCATGGCGGATCTTCCATACTCTCGGTGCCATCAGCATCGATAAAACTCACACGCCTCAAGCCGGTCGCGATGACGGTGAAGCTAAAGCAGCCTTCTCTCATTTTGGCACGCAGACCCGATGGCCAATTCTTCATCGCGGACCTCTTGAAGTCTAAACCGGTGAAAGTGGATGACACATCAAAGCCACTTGATATTCGCGTCGAACTGAACGATGCCGCTGTCAGCCTGCTAGACTATTCCCTCCCTGGGCACCAGCTCAATCCGCGTGTAACCGCATTGGTGCATGTCAACGGTGTCATCGATGCCGGTGGGTTGCTCGCAACCCGTGGCCGCTTCTCGGGCGAAGCGCGCGCTGCCAACAAAAATGGTGCACTCGTCGGTCGCGACATCGGCGTTGGCCTTGTTGTTGACCATCCCGTCATCGGACGCGGTCAAAGCACGCGTGTCCACATCACGGGCCGGGATGCTGCGATTGATTACTGGATGCCACTTGCCGCGCTTCCGAAGAACACCATCCAAATTGCGGGCGGCCGCGGGACCGCTGACATTAACATCGTCGCTACGGAGACAAAGGTAACCCTCTCCGGGGATGTGCGTGTCGCGGGAACGAGCATCCGCCTGCCTGAAACCAAAATTCCGGCTGCCACTAACATCGATGCCAGTATCAATATTCAGGATAAGTCAGTTGCATTCTCCGGACGAGGGGGACTGTCGGGCATCCCTGTCCAAATGAATGGCTTTGTGGATCTGCGTGGCGTGACATCTGGCGCCCTTATCGTTACCGCCGAGCGCTGCACCACGCGGAAGGTGGCATCCGTTTTACAGATTCCCACGAACGCTGTCAGTGGTGTCGACCTTGGGGATGCGACGCTCAAGCGAGCGTTGATTGAGTGGAAAGGCCGGGCATTTACGGTAGATGCGGATGCATCCGTGCGTGGTATCCAGCTGAAGGCCATTAAGGCACCAATCGATGTCACCGCGCGTGTGCACGTTGCCGGCAAAACGGCCACCGTTGTTGGAGCGGCAGAAACGGGGCGGATCCGTGTCCCTGTGGATGCAACAATCGAACTCGCGACCGGTAAAAGTCGATTTCACTATGCTGGCCGGGGGCTCACACTACGTGCCATTCAAGAGGCGGTCAAGGGCAAGGTTGAGGATGTTGGATTTGATGTCGCGGCAGATATCCAAGGTGATGGGGCATATAACCCAGCTGCCAAAAACGTAATCACATCCAGAGCCACACTCAATGGAAAAGTCCGCTCCGTTACAACTGGGGCTGAGGCGGCATTTCACACGGATGTTGTTGCAGATTCCGATCGTGTCAAAGTTTTAGAGGGCAACATCCTCGGTGCAGGCGGTATGGCTAAGGTCTCAGGCACGCTCGCGTATGAAGGTGAGCTGTCGCTTGAAGGGGCGTTTACTGGCATCGACCTTGCCACCGGCGGCATGGTGGTAGGGGTTCCATTTGATAATGGAACTGCGAATGGACGCATTGCCATCGATGGAACGCTAACACGGCCTGTCTTGAATTTGAGTGACTTGGTGGTGTTGAACCCACGGGTTATTGCGGAAAATCGTGTGCTTCAGGCGGATGCGATACGTTGTGAGGAAATCCGCTGGATCAGTGATTCATCAGGCAACCTTTCGATTGATCTCCTCAAGCCGCTCTACGTCTCGTGGCTCCCAGCGGATGTCGTTGTGACCGGGCGGATTCGTGGCCGCACTGACTTGCCACAATTTGATGTCTCTGTGACCGGAAAGCATGTCGACATCGCGCGGCTGATTCCGATGGTACGTGGTGACTTAATGCCATGGGCATTGGGCATCCTGCATGAAAGCGGAGACTATCAGGCGGTCAGCAAAGCTTTTGGCTGGCGTGAGGCGGACTGGGATGTCTCCGGTGATGTGGGTGAACTCAGCGCACGCATCAGTGGAACAACCAACCAGTTACGGATTGCAGGCAGCATTCAGCTAGAGGCCATCGGTCTTGGCGATTATCGCATCGGGAGCGCATCCACCCAATTTCTCTGGCAAAACCAAGTACTTGCACTCTCGAACATTTCCGCATCTTTGGAAGCGGGGCGTGTGACAGGGGATGTCCGTATAGCAAATGATGGCAATCTATCAGGGCTTCTGGCGACAGAAAATTTGAATATTGGTATCCTGGCGAACCGTGTGAGTCAGGATGCAGCTGTTGGCGGCAGCGTTTCCGCACGTATTGGTGTCACCGGTACGCTTCAGTATCCCTCGCTGAGTGGTCAGCTGCAGGTTCGGGAAGCGCTTCAGTATGGCGCCAGCCGGTGGATGCCCGGGAAGCCCTTTGGTATCTCTGCATTACGGGTCACCCAGGCGGATGGTCCCTATGGCTGGGATGTCCAGCTGACGCCGTTGATGGCTAACGAGTATGGGGCAGACTGGACCCTTTCCAAGCTCGAATGGCTCGGCGGTGAGCGGACGCTCCGCCTTTCAGCTGGGGTGAATGGCCTTACCATTGATGAGCTACGCACCCTTGGTAAAGTGTTGCCGGTCACCGAATTTACGCCCGTTGGCTGGACGGATAAGATTCCTGAAAATCTCAGCGCCGAGATTTCGACATCCGCTGATATTACGCTACACCACGATGGAGACCGCTGGGTGGACCCGATGGTCGCAATCACAGCGGTTGGTAAATCCCCGATGCTTGGGCAGGCTAAGTTTGACCTCTTACGCCTCGATGCCACACTTGCGGAGCGAGTTTGGACCATTAAGGATGCATCCCTGGATTCTGAACAATCTGTCATTACGGGCCGTGGAACACTGCATCTTCCCGAAGGCACAACGGATAAAAGCTATGGGATGGATCTCGTTTTTGAGTCCATTCAGCCATCGATGGACCTCTTCAAGCCCTTCATCGGCGATGTTCCTTTGGTTGGCAAGCTCGACAGTATAACCATTGTCGCAAAAGGGACGACAGACAGACCAAAGGTCCAAGGAACCATTGATGGCAATGACATGACGTGGGAAACGCCAGCCAAAGACAAAATCAAGCTTGATGTCGTGCGAGTCAATGCCCGCCTCGAGGCAAGTGCAGCTGGTGATCTTTACCTGTTCGTGGATGAAGCATTGGCAAAGCATGATGAACAGGAAATTAGGATAAAGGCTGGCGTACCGATCAGCCTTGAGGCGATGCGAATACTTCCTGATAAGCGGATCGATGAATTGTCGATGACTGCGAACAAAGTCCAGATGAAGACGCTTGCGGATGCGCTTCAGTGGAAGTCAATCGACATTTCAGGAGAACTCAATGGCGCGGTGTCAGTGACCGGGACGCTGAACAAGCCGATGCTGGGCGGGAATGTGACCCTCACCGATGTAAGCGCTGCGCTGACATCGCAAGTGAGCAAACGGCAAATGGTCAGTGCCCTAAAGTCAGGAAATGTAGCATTTGGGCTAAGTGGAAACAGAGCGACGGTCACCCGTGGAGAGATCCTCCTCGCATCACCGCCATCCCAGCCAAAACTGTCCGGGGGAGCCGCAAAACTCACCGGCTTTGTTCAGCTGGATAATCTTGAAGACTTTACGCGGCTGTTTCAAAAGGCCGAGGCAAACCAGCCGGTGGCACGCCTGCGAGGACAATATGCCCTTGCAATCGAAGCCATAGCCCTACGTCCCGAGATCAATAACCTGACGGCTTGGCTCGAAGTCAAGGATCTCAAGGGGGCAAATGGTCTTGGGGAGGCGCTTAGTGCTCAGGTGGATGGCATCATCAGCATCAAGGGTGACATCCTGAACCCGGTCTTCGCGACGGATGACAATCGGCCACTCGAAGTAAGGGATGCCATTTTTCGTGTTCCAAGGCCAAGTGTTCCAACCGCAGCGTCGAAGACTGTGACCGTAAACCCACAGTGGAAGCTTGGAATAAAGCTTGCCACAGATGCCCGTGCGATTCTGTTTGCCAGCACCACGACTGGTCTTGAGCTGCGTGGCCGCGGCGATGTAACTGTAGGTGGAAGCCTGGTCGACACAACCGTCGTGGCGAATCTGATCACCACCGGTGGACAGCTGCGGTATCCGCTTGCTCGTCTTGACATAAACCGCGGCGGGGATGTGCTTGTCAACTGGTCCAAGCTCAAGTCCACAGCAACGCTTGCTGGCGTTATCGCTGAGGGGCGGATCACTGGCGTTGCAGACAGCAACGGTACCCGTGCTGTAGATTCCCGCTTCGCGAATCCAGTGCTTGCGAATACCGGTGCATCCACATCGCAGACATACCGCGTTCTCGCAAAGCTGACGGGTGTCGTGGATATCGGCGCCGTGGGAGGCACCGAGATTCTCCAGCTGCTCTCACTCGATGCTGAACCAAGCCTTACGCGTAATCAGATCGTCGATTTATTGGGAGCAAGACGGCAGTTTGACCTCATCGCCAGTGGCGATACAGACCAGGCGGTACGTGAATTTGGCAACCGCATCTTTGAGGCAGGGCTTGTCCCGAGCGTGTTTGCACCAATCACCAACAGTGTGCGCGATACGTTTCGCCTAGATGCCCTAGATGTCACGTACGGCACCGATGGCCTCGCGACCTTCCGGGTTGTCCGGCGGTTTGATGAGCCATTTGACAAGTTTAGTGTCGATCTCACGCGAAGTCTTTCCACACGGAGTCAGGCAGGACGCCAGCTTCCGTACAGCTATGGTGTCAACTACGAGCTGTTTACATTCCGTACCAGAGGTCGCTATCAGCCTCGCTTCCTACTTGGAGCAGCGCAAACAAGCACTCAGCGCGACACATTGTTTTTCATCCGGGGGACGGTCAACTATTGATGCTGTATAAATCTGGATACGGTCATACCGGTCTGGAAGCGAATTGCCACGAAACCATTCGGTCCGAGAAACGTCCAAGGTAGTGAAACATTGGACGACCAGAACGCTGCACCGGAGCAATACCCGGAACGCTATCCATTCTGGGGGGCAGAGGCGCGGAAGCGTCGTGCCTTCGAAGCAGCGTATCGAGCCCATGAAGTTCGGATTTATAACTTTATTTTGCGGATGGTTGGAAACCCCGAGGATGCCGCCGACATTATGCAGGAGACTTTTGTCAATGCATGGAGGTCGTGGGGGAAATTTCGGGGAGACTCACTGGTTTTTACGTGGCTGTATCAAATCGCTTATAACAATGTCAAGAACTGGTACAAGGTCCGGGATCGCAGGCGGGGACGAGAATCGTTTAGCCTTGATTCTCCTATTAGCGTGGATGATGAGGATGGAATGGCCCGGGATGTCGCGGACTGGTCTGCGCTACCGGAGCGGCTGTTTCTGGATAAAGAACTTGATACGCTTGTGCGGGAAGCAGTGGATGCGCTATCGCCAGAGTACAGGGACGTTTTTGTGCTTTCCGTGTGGGAGAATATGTCCTACGAAGAAGTGGCACAGGTGAGTGGGCTTACGGTACCGGCAGTCAAGACGCGGCTGCATAGGGCCCGGTTGAAAATCAAGCTACGCCTTGACCCGTATATTGCAGGATTGGGAAAACAGGACAAATGATGTCGAGGGATATCATAAAGGGATGCATATGGTACGACGGCTGGCAATTTCGAGTGCTTTAATCGCGCTGGCGACGCCTGGGTTTACTCAGGATACGCGCCCAGTCGCAGATATTGTCATCACGGGACTCGTGCGCACGAACGATGAATCCGCGCGCCTCGTGATACGTAATGCCGGCGTGCGTGAGGGGCAACCGTTTTCAAATGATGCCTTTACAAAGGCTCGGGCGGCACTTCGTGACAAGGGCCTCTATGCCGAAGTCTATGCACGAACAGAAGATACGCTGGATCGCAAAGTCAAAGTCATCTTTGAGATCGTCGAAAACCCGGTCATCGGAAATATCGTTTTCTCCGGAAACCGCTCGATAACAAACGCAAAGCTGCTTCCACTGTTGCAGACAAAGCCTGGGGATGTCCTCAATACCAAGACCCTGGCTGATGACATCACCAAAGTACGTCGCTACTACGATGAACAGGGCTTCAACACCGTTGTAACCGAGAGCTATCAATTTGATCCAAAGACCGGAACACTGACCGTTCCATTGCTTGAAACCGT
>CAIRTT010000105.1 GCA_903881535.1 uncultured Armatimonadota bacterium | reverse complement strand
GCGCCACCGATACGCTTGAAGTCCTCAACAATGCGCTGAACTTTGAGTGAATCTACATTGACGGTGTAAATGCCCGGGACATTGGATTCCCGGTTTGCTGAGAAGTAAATGGATTTACTATCAGGGGTCCAGTCGGTAGGGACCTCGGATGCAGGCGACTTTGTGACTCTGCGCGGAGTGCCTCCCGTGCTTGGGACGATGAATATGTCGCTGTTACCATTACGATTGGATGAAAATGCGATCCACTTACCATCCGGAGAGAACACAGGATTGCCATCAAATTCAGCATGTGCCGTGAGCGGGGAAGCGGTTCCTCCCGTCGACGCCGCGATGTAAACATCCCCGCGCCAGCTGAAGGCAACACGCTTGCCATCCGGGGACAAAGCGGGGGCCTGCGCACCGTGGATAGTGACATCCTGTGCGGAAGCAAGCGATGGAACGGCGGCGATGCCGAGAGCAGTAAGTGCAGCAAGCGTCTTCATTTTTGAAGTCTATCGCGGTGCACATTTGTGCGTTATATTCATCCTGCAATTCGTCACTAATTGCTGTTATAAGCCAGACTGATCGGCATCCATGAATGCATTGGCTTTCCATCGGCGCATTTGCACAATGTGCTTGTAACAGAGACGGTTTGGTTTGCAGTGAAGAGGTCGAGTTGCGCGAGGCTGTAATATGTACGTGGTCACATCTGGTGCCCACCATCTATTACTATGTCAACTCATCTCGATCCCTGTGTCCTCGTTCTGTTCGGTGCGACTGGCGACCTTACCCGCCGGAAGCTCACTCCTGCACTCTATGCGCTTCACTGTGATGGCCACCTTCCGGCTGGTTTCCAAGTAGTAGCGTACGGTCGCCGTGACAAAGACGATACATCCTTCCGCACTGACCTATTGGCACACATGCAGCAGTTTGCTCCAAAGGCGGAGATGTCCAAGTGGGATGAGTTTGCAAGTCAATGCTTTTATGTGCGCGGGGAGTTCGATGTCCAAAATGACTACGATGTCCTCGCTGCACGGTTGGCGGACCTCGATGAAAAAGCTGGACGTCAGCGAAATCGGCTGATGTACCTTGCCATTCCACCTGAGCAGTACGAGAGTGTTGTCGGCAACCTCGGAGCTGCCGGTTTAACGAAGAGTGAAGGCACCTGGACCCGCGTCATCATCGAAAAGCCATTTGGCTACGATTTGCAAACATCACGTCACCTCAATGACTCCCTCATGACATGGCTGTCCGAGGATCAGATTTATCGTATCGATCACTACCTCGGCAAAGAAACCGTTCAAAACATCCTGGTGTTCCGATTTGCTAACGAAATCTTTGAGCCACTTTGGAACCATAAATATATTGAGAATGTCCAAATCACCGTCGCCGAACAAATCGGTGTTGAGGGTCGTGGTAACTTCTTTGACCAGACGGGCATGACGCGCGATGTGCTGCAAAACCATGCATTGCAGATTTTGTCTCTGATTGCGATGGAGCCTCCGGCTCGCTTGGATGCGAATGCCATCCGGGATGAAAAAGTCAAGGCGATTCGCTCGATCCGGCCCGTTGCGCACGATGAAGTACCGCACATGTCTGTTCGTGGACAGTATGCTGGCTACCGCTCGGAGCCTGGCGTAGATCCACATTCATCCACGGAGACCTATGCCGCCCTCAAGCTCCATGTTGACAACTGGCGCTGGGGTGGGATTCCCTTCTACGTGCGATGCGCAAAATCAATGCCCCGCCGTGTGACCGAGGTTGCAGTGCAGTTCCGAGCGGTGCCGCAGGTTCTTTTTGCGAAAATGAACCGCTCCGATGTTCGGCCTAATATGCTTGTTATCCGGGTTCAGCCGGATGAAGGCATTCACCTAGAAATTGGCGCAAAGGAGCCCGGTCCTACCATGGCTCTTCGGCCGGTGAACTTGGACTTCACTTATGGAAGTGCGTTTCCAAATGCGCCGATTACGGATGCCTATGAGCGTCTGTTGTTGGATGCAATCCGGGGTGATGCAAGTCTCTTTGCCCGTGGTGATGAAGTCGAAGCGGCATGGAAGCTCCTGACACCAATCCTTGAGGCATGGGAAAAGCATCCAGCCGATGTGATGCCATACTTCACGGCAACATGGGGCCCGGAAAAAGCAGATTCACTGCTTGAACACGGCGCCAAGTGGCGGGAGCCATAAGATGAACATCACGGCATCCAGACCAAAAGTCGTCATCATCGGTGGCGGCTTTGGTGGCCTTGCCGCAGCACGCGCGCTCAAAAATGTGCCGGTTGACATCACGCTGATTGACCGTACCAACCACCACGTCTTTCAACCACTTCTGTATCAGGTTGCCACGGGCGGTTTGTCGCCTACGGAGATTTCTGCTCCAATAAGGACGATTCTCAAAGATCAGCAAAACACAACGGTCATCATGGCGGATGTTATTGCTGTAAACCGTGCGCAGAAGCACGTTGTCCTTTCCAGTGGCTCGCCCATTCATTACGATTATGTTGTCGTCGCATCCGGAGGACGTCACCACTACTTTGGACATTCCGAGTGGGAAGCGCTTGCACCGGGACTGAAGACTCTCGAGGATGCCAACCGGGCACGAGAGCGCTTTTTAGGTGCATTTGAGGCTGCGGAAAAGGCTGAAACCGATGCATTGCGGAAAGAATGGCTGACATTTGTTGTGGTTGGTGGTGGGCCTACGGGCTGTGAGCTGGCGGGTGTGCTTCCTGAAATTGCACGGAAGGCACTCGCAGGAGAATACCGCAGCTTTACGCCGGCCGAGACGCGCATTATTCTGATCGAAAACAGTGCGCATGTACTCGACAGCTTTCCAGATGACCTC